>NZ_JBVILR010000015.1:0-216096 GCF_055580265.1 Streptomyces sp. NPDC032091
CCGCCGCGATCTGGCACAACCGGGCCACCGGAACACCGATCACACGATCACTGATCGCCTACGACCACTGACCAGGACTTCGGACTTACTCGTCTGCCGGGACTTGGCCCGGGTGACCGCCACGTTCCACAGGTTGACCTGGGCGGCCACCCGGTGCGTGGTGCCTGGTGGGTGTTGCCACGTGGTCACCGATCGGGTCGACAGCGGGAACCTGGCGCGGACGTTCATCGTGCTGCGCGGGGGCGCGGTACGAGGAATGCACGTGGTGGGCGAGGCGCCGGTCCTCCGGCATCGCCGCGCTCAGCCCTGCCCGTACCCGCGCCTGCCGTTCCTGCTCGGCGGCGGCAGCCGGACGGGATGGAGCACTGGCCGGCCTCGCCGATGACCACGAGGTCGAACAGGTTCGGACCGAGGTCGAGCTGGATCACCGAATGGGTGCTGGTCATGGCCTCGGAGGCCAGGGCCCTGGACGACCGATCCGCTGGAGCGGCAGTCGAGCAGCACGATCTTCGAGGGGGCCCGGTCCGCTGTCCTCGTCGACGATGGTGATGCGATGACCGGCGGTGCGTCCCCCGGCCATACGGTCCTGCCGGGCGTGGCGGGGTGGGGGCTTCCGCTTGGCTGGGATGGGGTGGGGGTGGGGGTGCGGAGTGGTTGGTCCGCACCTAACCAGCCGTGGGTGCGGCCAAATCGGCCTGTTCTCGACCCTGCCCCCGGCGGTGTCTGGCGGGAACCATGCGGCATGATCTACAAGGCTTTGTCTGTACGGGGGCGGGGAGGACGGCCCGGGGGAATGGCCCCCGGGTGGCGGGGGTTGGGACATCCGTGGTGATGGCCGGTGGTGCAGCGGGCCGGTGGGAGGGGCCGTACGACCGTCGGCCCCCGGACCTCCGGCCGTCGGGGCGGGGTGGCCTGTTAGTGACCCGGCCCGGTGGCTGCTCGTGGCGCGAACCGTGCGACATTGCTCGAAGTGGCAGATTGTAGGCGGACGGGGGAGGTCCGGTGGGGGAACGACTCGGATTCAGAGTGCTCGGGCCATTGGCGGTGACCGCGGGGGACCGCAGCGTTCAGGTGGGCGGGGCCCGGCAGCGGGCCATTCTCGCCCTGCTGATCCTCAGCCCCGGCCGCGTGGTCCCCGTCGACACGCTCGTCGACGTCGTGTGGAACGGGAAGCCGCCCGCGACGGCCCGTACGCAGGTGGCCATCTGTGTCGCCGCGCTGCGCAAGACGTTCAAGGCGGAGGGTGCCGGCGACGACGTGATCGTCACCGTTCATCCGGGCTACCTGCTCAACACCAAGGAACACGACGTCGACTGGGTCGACTTCGCCACCCTGGTCGGCGAGGCCGAGCAGGACGCCCGGGACGGGCGGCTCGCCGAGGCCGCCCAGCGGTACGCCCAGGCCCTCGCCCTGTGGCGGGGCCCTGCGCTCTCCGGGGTGATGGGGCGGCCGGTCGAGGACGAGGCGGGCCGGCTGGAGGAGTACCGGCTCAACGCGTTCGACGACTCGACCGCCGTCCAGCTGGCGCTGGGCCACCACCACGAGGTGGCGCCGGAGCTGGCCGCCGTCGTACGGGAGCACCCGCTCCGCGAGCGGACGCTCGGACACCTGATGCTGGCCCTCTACCGGTCCGGCCGCCGGGCGGAGGCGATGGAGGCCTTCCGCCGGGTGCGCAAGCAGTTCATCGACGAGCTGGGCCTCGAACCCGGCCCCGACCTGCAGAACCTGCACGACTCGATCCTCCAGGACGACCCCGCCCTCGACGCGCCCAAGTCCGCCGCCCCCGCGCCGTCGGCCGGGTCCGCGGCCGCCGAGCCGCGCGTGGTGCCCTCGGAACTCCCCCCGGACATCCCGGGGTTCATCGGCCGCGCGGGCGAACTGCGCGGCCTCGACACGCTGGTGTCCGAGGACGGCGGCACGAGCGGCCCCCGGGTCGGTCTGATCACCGGCGTCGCGGGCGTCGGCAAGACCGGCCTCGCGGTGCGCTGGGCCCACCGGGTCCACGACCGGTTCCCCGACGGCCGCCTCTACGCCGAGATGCGCGGCTACGACGGCCACCACACGCCCACCGAGGCGGGCGACGTGCTCAGCCGTTTCCTGCGCTCGCTCGGCGTGCCCAGCGACCAGGTCCCGCTCGGCCTGGAGGAGCGGACGGCCCTCTACCGGTCGATGCTGGCCGACCGCCGGATGCTCATCGTCCTCGACAACGTCCGCAGCTACACCCAGGTCAGGGACCTGCTGCCGGGCGTCGGCGAGTGCTGCGTCGTGATCACCAGCCGGGAGCAGCTGGAGGAGCTGGTCACCTGGCCGCCGCAGGCCAGGGTGCACCTGGGCCTGCTCTCCGAGAAGCAGGCGGTCGACCTGCTGGGCGCGATCGTCGGCGAGTCCCGGCTCGCCGGAACGCCCGCCGAGGCGGTCGCCCTGGCGCAGCTGTGCGACCGGCTGCCGCTGGCGCTGCGGATCGCGGCGGCCCGGCTGGCCTCCAAGCCGCACTGGACGGTCCGGCACATGGTCGACCGCCTCCGCTGCGAACGCAACCGGCTCGACGAGCTCAGCCAGGGGGAGTCCCAGGTCCGGGCCAGCCTCGAACTCAGCTACCGCTACCTCTGCCCCAAAGCGGCCCACCTGTACCGCAGCCTGGGCCTGCTGACCGCCCCCGACTTCGCCGCCTGGGCCGCGGCCGCCCTGCTCGACATCGAGGTGAGGGAGGCCGAGGCGCTGATCGAGCAGCTCGTCGACGCCCAGTTCCTCGAAGTGGTCGGCATCGACGCGACCGGCCACATGCGCTACCGCTTCCAGAACCTGCTGCGGCTGTACGCGGGCGAGTGCGCGGAGCGGGAGGAGAGCGAGGAGCAGCGGTGGTCCGCCCGCGACCGGCTCTTCCGCACCTACCTGACCCTCGCCGAGGAGGCCCACCGCCGGGAGTACGGCGGGGACTACAGCGTCCTGCACGGCTCGACGGTGCGCCGGCCGCTGGCCCCGGCGCTGACCGACGAACTGCTGGTCGCGCCCCTGGAGTGGTTCGAGGCGGAACGGCTCTCCCTGCGCACGGTGATCGACCAGGGCGCCGAACTCGGCATGGACGAGCTGGTCTGGGACCTGACGGTGTCGATGGCCGTGCTCTTCGAGACCCGCAACTACATCGAGGACTGGCGGCTGTGCGCCGAGCGCGCCCTGGCCGCCACCCGCGCCTCGGGCAACCTGCGCGGGCAGGCCACCATGCTGACGGACCTCGGCGCCGTCGAGCTGCGGCTGCGGAACCTGCCGCTCACCGCCGTACGGCTGGAGGAGGCGCTGGCCCTGCACATCGAGGTCGGCGAGCGCCACGGAGAGGCGCTGACCCTGCGGAACCTGGCGATCCACGACCGGATGCAGGGTGACCTGGACACCGCGATGCGGCGGCTGGAGGTGGCCCGGGAGATCTTCCAGGAGGTGGGCGACCGTTCCTCCGAGGCGCACACGATGAACAACATGGCGCAGATCGAACTGGACCTGGGCCGGCCGGAGGCGGCCGTCCGCCACGGCCTGGAGGCGGTGCGGCTCTCGGAGAGCACGGGCCGGGGCGGGGCGCGCGGCGTGGCCCAGAGCACCCACCGGCTCGCCCGCGCCTACCTGGCGCTGGGGCGTGCGGAGCAGGCGCAGGAGGCGTTCCTGCGCGTGGTGCACATCGTCAAGGAGAAGTCCGACATGGTCGGGCTCTCGCACGCGCTGCTGGGCCTGGGCGAGGCCCGGCTCCTCGCCGGGTCCGGACAGCAGGCCCTCGACACGCTGACCGACGCCCTGGACATCGCCTCCCGGATCAGCAGCCCGCTGGTGGAGGGGCAGATCAACCTGGCCCTCGGTGAGGCGCTGCGGTCCCTGGGCCGGTCCGGTGCCGAGGAGTACCTGTCGGCGGCCCAGGCCATCTTCGACCGCATCGGGGCCAGACCCTGGCAGGAGCGGGCCGCCCTGGCCGTCCGGTCACCCGGCGGCCGAAGCGGATCGTGAGGCCCCGCCCCCGCCCGTTGTTCGGGTTTTCCCACATGGCCGGGGGCGTCCGGCGCCGATAGCGTTCGTTCCGTCGGCCACGCACCACAGGGGAAGAAGGGCGCGCACCATGGACGCCACGGCAGGGGCCGTCATCGCGGCGGCCGTCATGCTCAGTTGCACGATGCTCGTCGTCGGCGCGCTGTTCTGGTTCTCCACGGGGCACACCCGTCGCCGCTACGCCGCCGTCGAGCGGCTCGCCGCGGAACAGCGGGCGCTGCGCGACGACCTGGGCGAGGTCTCCGGCCGGGTCGCGGCGGTCCAGCGGCTCCTGGAGGACGCGGTCGAGTGAGACGGCGACGTCGGCGGGACCCCGAAGGGGCGGCATCCGAGGATGCCGCCCCTTCGGCGCACCGGCTCCGGTGCGCGTTCACCACGCGTCGAGGGTGACGCTGGTGAACTCCTGCACGGTGCGGTACCCGAGCCGTTCGTACACCCGGTGCGCGGTCCGCTCCGTCGAGTGGTGGGCCAGGCTGCACCAGGGCGCGCCGCCCTCCAGTGCCCGGCGGGTCAGCCACGCGGTGACGGCGGCGGCCAGGCCCCGGCCCCGGTGGGCCGGGGCCGTCGCGATGGAGGCGATGTGCGGGGCCCGGGTGGCCTCGCGCAGCAGCAGCGCCCCGACGCTCGCGAGGCCGCCGTCCCCGGCCCGCAGGCCCGCCCACAGGTGGACCTCGGGGGCTCCCGGGCGCACCGAGTGGCCGGGGCTCGCCGCGTTGAGGAGGTCCGCCAGCTCGGGGCCGGGATCGAGGAGGACGACGTCCTCCTCGCGCGGCTGTAGCGGCGGGGCGGCCCGGGTCGTCATCAGTTCCCACTCCTCCGCTTCCCCTTCAGGGAGGGGGACGGCGCCGCGGGGCACGGTGAGGACGTACGGCGGTTCGGGGAGGTCGGCCAGGACGGCCGCGCCGAGGGCGGCCGCCGCGGCGGGCGCGCCGACCACCGTGACGGTGGCGGCGGGCTCCGCGGCGGGGCCCGAGCCGTAGGCGGCGGCGCCGGGGAGCGACCAGGCGGGGCCGCTCCAGGTGGGGGGGATCAGTTCACGGGTCCAGGCGTCGTCGGTGACGGCGAGGACGTCGGCGCCTGCCCGGAGGCGTAAAACGGGCTGCATCGGCAGCTCCCTTGCGGTTGCACGCTGAACATGGAACGGGTGGGACATGGGGGGTGGGGGGTGGGGGGTGTGTGACCCGCGCGTGAACGGGCCCGTACCGGCCGGGGGACAGCCGGTACGGGCAGTAGTGGGGTGTGGGGGGACGGGGGTGTGGGGGGATGGGGGTTGTGGTGCGGGGTCAGGCGCCGGAGTGCCCCGGCAGAGCGGAGGCGGGGGCGCCGGTCAGCGTGGTGAGCCGTGCGCCGACCTCCTCCAGCAGGGCGTCGGCGTGCGGCACCAGGTAGAAGTGGTCGCCCGGGAACGGGACCGCCGAGAACGCGCCGGGGCTGGTGTCGGCCCAGGCCAGGACCGAGTCGACGGCGACGTCGGGGTCCTTCGTGCCGTAGAACGCGGCGACCGGGACGCCCAGCCGACGGAGCTCCGCCTCGCCGGCGTAGGCCTCCAGGAGCCCGTAGTCGGCGCGCAGCGCGGGCAGGACGAGGTCCAGCAGGTCGGGGTGGTCGAGCGCGGGCGCCATGGGTCCGCCGCGCCGGCGGACGTCGGCGACCAGGGCCTCGTCGTCGTCGAAGCGGAACACCGGCAGCCGATGGGGGGCGGCCCGTCCGGAGACCATGAGCAGCCGGGGGCCGTGGGCGGAGCCGCCCAGCCGCAGCGCGACCTCGTACGCCACCGAGGCGCCCATGCTGTGGCCGAAGAACGCCGTGGGGATCTCGGGCAGTTCGCCGAGGGCGGCGCTGATCGGGCCGGCGAGCGCGGCCATGGAGGTGACCGGCGCGTCGGTGATCCGGTCCTCGCGGCCCGGGTAGCGCACCGCGAGCACCTCGGTGTCCGGGGACAGCCGTCCCGGCCACGCGCGGAAGAAGCTGGCGGCTCCGCCCGCGTGCGGGAAGCAGACCAGGCGGACGCGGGGCCGGGCCGGGCCGTGCAGGGTGCGCAGCCAGGTGGCGGCCCGGGTGCCGGTGGTCAGGGTGGTCGTCGTCATCGTGTTACCGCCTCCTGCGGAACTGGCGGGCGGCCAGCGGGGCGAGCACGGCGATCATGCCGAGGCTCCAGGCCAGCGCCGCGATCACGTGGTGGCCCGCGGGGGTGCCGGTCAGCAGGGCGCGGGAGGCGTCCACCACCGAGCTCATGGGGTTGTGCGCGACGAGGAACCCCAGCCAGCCGGGCATCGTGCCGGGCGCCACGAAGATGGAGCTGCCGAACTGCAGCGGCACCATCGCCAGCATGCCCACGCTCTGCACCGTCTCGATGGTGCGGGCGGTGAGCCCGATCAGGGCGTGCAGCCAGGCCAGCGCGATCCCGTACAGCAGGATCACGGCGATGGCGGCGGCCGCCTGGACCGGTCCGGTCTGCACCCGGAAGCCGATCAGCAGGGCGAACGCGAACACCACCAGCAGGCTGACCAGCATCCGCAGGGCGTCGGCGAGGATCCGGCCGGCGAGGACCGCCGACGGGGCCATCGGCAGGGTGCGGAACCGGTCCATCACACCGTTGCCGAAGTCGACGTTGAGGCTGATGCCGGAGGTGCGCGAGGCGATGGTGGTGGTCAGCGCCATGATGCCGGGCATCACGTACTGCCGGTAGGCGGCGGCGCTGCCCGAGATCGCGCCGCCGAAGATGTAGACGAAGATCAGGGCGAAGACGACCGGCATCAGCGTCGCGTCGAGGATCTGCCCCGGGCTGCTGAGCACCTTGCGCAGATTGCGCCGGGTGATGGCCAGGGTGTGGGTGACGGCCCGGCCGGCCGCCGAGGGGAGGCCGCCCGTGGCGACGGCGGAGCTCATGCGGCGCTCCTGGTGGTCCCGGCGCCGGCGCGGCCGGCGGTCGTCAGGGGGGCGACCGGCGCGGCGCCGGCCGGACCGGCGCCGTCCCCGGGCGCTTCCGGCGCGGCGGCGGTCAGGGTGAGGAAGACGTCGTCGAGGCTGGGCACCCGGGTGTCGAGCCGGGCGATCGGGAGGCCGCAGGCGGCCAGCACCCGTACCGCCTCCGTGATCAGCCGGCCCTCGTGGTCCAGCGGCAGCCGGACCAGCCCGTCCCGCTCGTCCACCCCGACCGGCCCCAGCCCCGCCAGATCCAGGGCGCGGCGCACCGCCGGCAGGTCCCCGCGGAGCTGGGGGGTCACGTGGAGCACCGGGCCGCCGATGCGCTCGCGCAGCTCCAGCGCGGTGCCGGAGGCGATGACCTCGCCCCGGTCGATGACCGTGATGGCGTCGGCGAGCGCCTCGGCCTCCTCCATGTACTGGGTGGTGAGCAGCACGGTCGTCCCGTTCGCGGCCAGGCCGCGCACCTCGTTCCACAGGGCGTTGCGGCTCTGCGGGTCGAGTCCCGTGGTGGGCTCGTCGAGGAAAAGGACTTTCGGCTCTCCGAGGAGGCTGGCGGCCAGATCCAGACGGCGCCGCATTCCTCCGGAATAACCCTTGGCCGGGCGGCCGCCGGCCTCGGTGAGGCTGAACCGCTCCAGCATCGCGTCGGCGCTCGCACGCGCCTTGGCGCGGCTCATGCTGAGCAGCCGGCAGATCAGGTAGAGGTTCTCCCAGCCGGAGATGTCCTCGTCGACGGCGGCGTACTGCCCGGTCATCCCGATCAGGCAGCGCACCTCCCGGGCCTGGCGCGCCACGTCGTAGCCGTGGATGAGCGCCCGCCCCGAATCGGGCCTGACCAGGGTGGACAGCATACGCACGGTCGTCGTCTTGCCCGCCCCGTTGGGGCCGAGCAGGCCGAGCACGGTGCCCTCGGGCACGTCGAAGGAGACACCCCGCACGGCGCGGGTCTCCCCGAATGTCTTAGCCAGGTCTTCTACGCGTATCGCAGGGGTCGTGATCGTCATCGGATCGATCCTCTCGGTGTCCGCAGGAACAGCGGCGACGCAGAGGCTAGGACGCCCTTTTATCGATGACTTATCGAAATGGTTCGACGCGGCGGCCGGGCGGCCGAAACGCTCCCGATAACGCCATGAAAAACCGGCTCCTTAATGTCCGAGGCATGTGGAACGCGAATTGAGGAGTCGGAACGATGTCAGGTGAGGCGATACGGGACCTGCGGCCGGCCGGGAAGTCCCCGGTACGGACGGGTCTGCTGCGACGGCTCGCGGAGCACGCGGCCGCCACCCCGGACGGCATCGCGGTGTCCGGTGCGCGGACGCGGTTCAGCTACCGGGAGTTCGACCGCATGACCGCCGGGCTCGCCGCCCGGCTGCGGGAGTCGGGAATCGGGGCGGGCGACACGGTCGCCGTCCACGCACGGCGCACGCCGGCACTGGCCCTCGCGCTGGTGGCCGTCGCCCGCAGCGGCGCGGCCTTCCTGGTGTGCGACTCCGCGCACCCGGCCGGCCGCCTGCGGCTCCAGGCCGGGCAGGCGCGGGTGAAGGCATGGCTCGCCTGCGACCCCGGGGGCGTCCCCGACGGGCTCGCGGACGGCCTGCCGGTGATCGACGTGCTCGGCGGCGCCCCCGACAGCGGGTCCATGCCGGCCGACGTAGGCGGCCCCGCCGCCTACGTCGCCTTCACCTCCGGCACCACCGGCCGCCCGCGGGGCATCGTCGGCGGCTGGGAGCCGGTCGAGCACTTCATCGAGTGGTACGCCGCCGCGTACGGCATCGACCGCACGGTGCGCGGCGCCGTGCTCTCCGGACTCGGCCACGACCCGCTGCTGCGCGACGTGTTCGTCCCGCTGTGGAGCGGCGGCACGGTCGTCTTCCCCGAAGCCGACATACGCGAGGCCCAGGCCATCGGCCAGTGGCTCGCCGACGAGCGGATCACCCTCGCCCACCTGACCCCGGGCCTCGGCGACGCGCTCGCCGACAGCGCCCCCGAGGGCGGCTGGCCCGCGCTCCGCCTGGCCGGCTTCGGCGGCGAGGCACTCGCCTGGCACACCGTCGACGCCTGGACCGCACTCGCCCCCCAGGCCCGCGTCCTCAACCTCTACGGCACCACCGAGACCCCCCAGGCGGTCTCCGTGTACGCCGCCGCCGAACCCGGCCGCCCCGCCCCCGAGCGGTACGGCGCCAGGGTCCCCCTCGGACCGGGCATCGACGGGGTCGAGCTGGCCGTGGAGGAGGGCGGGCTCGTCGTCCGCACCCCGTACCTGGCCCGCTACGCCGACGACACCGCCCCCGAGGGCTTCGCCGGCAGCTACGCCACCGGGGACCAGGTGCGCGTCCTGCCCGACGGCACCCTGGAGTTCACCGGCCGCCGCGACGACCAGCTCAAGATCCGCGGCCACCGCGTGGAGCCCGCCGAGACCGAGGCCGCGCTGCTCGCCGCCCCCGGCGTCGCCCGGGCCGTCGTCACGGTGCAGGGCGACGCGCTCATCGCGCACGTCGTCGCCGCGCCGGGCCGGCGCGTCCACGCGGACGAGGTCCGCCTGTTCGCGGCCACCCGCCTGCCCGAGTACGCGGCCCCCGCGCACGTCGCCGTGCACGACGCGCTGCCGCTCACCCCCAACGGCAAGGTCGACCGGGCCGCGCTGGCCGCGCCGCGCGCCGCCTCCCCCGAGCGCCGCACCCCGCGCACCGCCCGCCAGGAGATCCTCTGCGGCCTGTTCGCGGAGGTGCTCGGCGTCGCCCAGATCGGCCCCGACGACGACTTCTTCGTCCTCGGCGGCCACTCGCTGAAGGCCAACCGCCTCGTCAACCGCATCCGCCGGATCCTCGGCGTCTCCATCCCGGTCAACGCCGTCTTCGACGCGCCCACCCCCGCCCGCCTCGACCGCAGGCTGGAGACCGCCGGCGGCGGCCGGGCGGAGCTCACCCCCGCCGTCCGCCCCCAGCGGCTGCCGCTGTCCAGCGCCCAGCGCAGGCTCTGGTTCGTCCAGCAGCTCGACACGGACGACACCTCGTACAACATCGCCCTCACGCTGGAGCTGACCGGCCCGCTCGACCGGCAGGCGCTCGCCGCCGCGCTCGGCGACCTCACCGACCGGCACGAGGTGCTGCGCACCGTCTACCCCCAGCACGCCGGCGAGCCCTGCCAGCTGGTCCTCGACCGCGCGCACCCCGAGCTCCACACCGTGGACGCCACCCCGGAGGGCCTGGCCGACGAACTCACCCGCCAGGCCCGCCACCGCTTCGACCTCGCGGCCGAGCCGCCGCTGCGGACCGTCCTGCTGGCCACCGCGCCCGAGCGGCACACGCTGCTCGTCCTGCTCCACCACATCGCGGCCGACGGCGCCTCCTTCGGCCCGCTCGCCCAGGACCTGTCGACCGCCTACACCGCCCGGCTCGCGGGCCGCGCCCCCACCGGTGAGGGACTCCCCGTCCAGTACGCCGACTTCACCCTGTGGCGGCAGGGCGTCGAACGCCCCGAGGACGACCTCGCCCACTGGCAGGAGCGCCTGGCGGGCCTGCCCGACGTCCTGGAACTGCCCACCGACCGGCCCCGGCCCCCCGTGGCGTCCGGCCGCGGCGGCCGGGTCAGGTTCACCGTGCCGGCCGACCTGCACGACCGGCTGACCCTGCTCGCCCGGCGCACCGGCACCACCGTGTTCATGACGGTCCAGGCGGGCATCGCCGCGCTGCTCACCCGCCTCGGAGCCGGCACCGACATCCCCATCGGCACCGCCACCTCGGGCCGCTCCGACGAGCTCCTCGACGGCCTGATCGGCTGCTTCAACAACACGGTGTGCCTGCGCACCGACACCTCGGGCGCCCCCACCTTCCTGGAGCTGCTGGGCCGGGTCCGCGAGGGCGACCTCGCCGACTTCGCCCACCAGGACCTGCCGCTCGACCGGCTGGTGGAGCACCTCAACCCGGTCCGCTCCCTCGCGTACCACCCCCTGTTCCAGACCATGCTCACCTTCCAGGGCGCCGAGCGGACCTCCTTCTCGCTGCCCGGCCTCGACGTCACCCTCGACACCGTCGACCGCCGCGCGGCCAAGGTCGACCTGTCCTTCCTCTTCGAGGAGGAGGCACCCTCCGGCGCCGAGGGCGCGGGCCGCCTCGCCGGAACCCTGGAGTACGCCGCCGACCTGTTCGACCACGACAGCGCCGCACTCCTGGCGACCCGCCTGGTACGCCTCCTCGCCGCCGCGGCGGCCGAACCCGAGCTGTCCATCGGCGACCTGGAGGTCATGGACGAGGCCGAGCGCCGGCGGATCCTCGTCGAGTGGAACGACACCGCCCGCCCGCTCGCCGAAGCCACCCTCCCCGAGCTGTTCGAGCGGCAGGCGCTGCGCACCCCGGGCGCGCCGGCCGTCGAACACGCCGGCGTCGGCCTGACCTACCGCGAGCTGGGCGAGCGCGCCAACCGGATCGCCCGCCGCCTCATCTCCCTCGGCGCCGGCCCCGAGACCTACGTGGCCGTCGCCCTCGACCGCTCCACCGACCTGGTCGCCACCCTCCTCGGCATCGCCAAGGCGGGCGCCGCCTACCTGCCGCTGGACCTGGCCCACCCGGACGACCGGATCGCCTTCGTCCTCGACGACATCAAGCCCGTCGCCGCCGTCACGACCCGCGCCACCGCCGGCCGGATGCCCGCGGGCGTCCCGCAGCTCACCCTCGACGCCGCCGGAACCCAGGCCGACCTGCGGGCGACCTCCGCCGCCGACGTCACCGACGCCGAGCGCACCGCCCCGCTCACCCCCTCCCACCCCGCCTACGTCATCTTCACGTCCGGCTCCACCGGCCGCCCCAAGGGCGTCGTGGTCGAACACCGCTCCCTCAACGCCTACCTGGCCTGGGCGCGGGACGCGTACGACAGCGTGGCCGGGCGGGCCCTGGTCCACTCGCCGGTCTCCTTCGACCTGACCGTCACCGGCCTGTTCGCCCCGCTCACCGCGGGCGGCACGGTCCAGCTGGTCGAACTCGACGGCCGCACCGGCGACGGAGCCCCGCACCGGCAGCCCGACTTCGTCAAGGCCACCCCCAGCCACCTGCCCCTGCTCATCGAGCTGGACGGCGGCTTCTCCCCGGCCCGCCAGCTCGTCCTGGGCGGCGAGTCGCTGATGGGCGAGGTCCTCGAACAGTGGCGGGCCCGCCACCCCGAAGCGACCGTGATCAACGAGTACGGTCCCACCGAGACCACCGTCGGCTGCACCGAGTTCCGCATCGGCCCCGGCGAACCGGTCCCGGCCGGAGTGGTCACCATCGGCCGCCCCGTCTGGAACACCCGGATGTACGTCCTCGACGCCCGGCTGCGGCCGGTGCCCGCCGGGGTGCCGGGCGAGCTCTACATCGCGGGCGACCTGGTCACCCGCGGCTACCACGGCCGCCCCGAGCTCACCTCCGGCCGCTTCGTCGCCGACCCCTGGGGACCGGCCGGCGCCCGCATGTACCGCTCCGGCGACCTGGCGCGCTGGAACTCCGCCGGACTCCTGGAGTTCATCAGCCGGGTCGACCACCAGGTCAAGGTCCGCGGCTTCCGCATCGAGCCCGGCGAGATCGAATCCGTGCTCGGCGCCCACCCGGACGTCCTCCAGGCCGCCGTCGTGGTCCGCGAGGACCGTCCCGGGGACAAGCGGATCGTCGCCTACGCCGTACCCGCCGGCCCCGCGCCCGCCCCGCTCGAACTGCGCGCCTGGACGGCCGAGAGGCTGCCCGAGTACATGGTCCCGGACACCGTCGTCCTGCTCGACGAGTTCCCCGCCACCGCGAACGGCAAGCTGGACCGCACCGCCCTGCCCGCCCCGGCGGAGCGCACCGCCCCCGCCGCCGGACCCCAGGCGCGCACGGCCCGCGAGGAGATCCTGCGCGGCCTCTTCGCCGAGGTCATCGGCCTCGACGAGGTCGCCGTGGACGCCAACTTCTTCGACCTCGGCGGGCATTCGCTGCTCGCCACCCGGCTGATCGGCCGCATCCGGTCGGTCTTCGGCGCCGAGGTCTCCCTGCGCACCCTCTTCGAGGCCCCCACGGTCCGCGAGATGGCCGCGCGCATCGACACCGCCGGCCGGGCCCGGGTCCCGCTCGTGCCGCAGCCGCGCCCGGAGCGGATCCCGCTCTCGGCCGCCCAGCGCCGCCTGTGGTTCCTCAACCGGCTGGAAGGGCCGAACGCCACGTACAACGTCCCCCTCGTGCTGCGCCTCGACGGCCCGCTGGACGCCGCCGCCCTGCGCGCCGCGCTCGGCGACCTCGTCACCCGGCACGAGAGCCTGCGCACCCTCCTCACGGAGGAGAACGGCGTACCCCGCCAGGAGATCCTGCCGGCCGACCGCGCCCGCGTGGACCTGCACGTCGAGGACGTCACGCCCGCCGCCCTGGAGACGGCGCTCGGCCAGGCCGCCCGGTACGCGTTCACCCTGGACGCCGAACCCCCCGTACGGGCCACCCTGTTCCGGCACGCGCCGGAGCGGCACGCCCTGCTCCTGCTGATCCACCACGCGGCCGCCGACGGCTGGTCCACCGGCCCGCTGCTGCGGGACCTGTCCCGGGCCTACGCCGCCCGCCAGGGCGGGCAGGCCCCGCAGTGGGCCCCGCTCACGGTGCAGTACGCCGACTACGCGCTGTGGCAGCAGGAGGTGCTCGGCTCCGAGGACGACCCGCAGAGCCCCCTGGCCGGCCAGGTCGGCTACTGGAGCGGCCGGCTCGCCGGACTCCCCGAGCTGATCGAACTGCCGCTGGACCGCCCCCGCCCGGCCGTCGCCTCGCACCGGGGCGAGCTGATCCCCTTCCGGATCGGCACCGACGCGCACCAGGCGCTCAAGTCCCTCGCGCGCACCACCGGCACCACCGTCTTCATGGTCGTCCACGCCGCGCTGGCCGCGCTGCTGACCCGCCTCGGCGCGGGCACGGACGTGCCCGTCGGCACGGCGGTGGCGGGCCGTTCGGACGAGGCCCTGGACGATCTCGTCGGGTTCTTCGTGAACACCCTGGTGCTGCGCACCGACACCTCGGGTGACCCCACCTTCCGTGAACTGCTGGAACGGGTCCGGGAGGTGGACCTGGGGGCGTTCGGCCACCAGGACGTGCCGTTCGAGCGGCTGGTCGAGATCGTCAACCCGGTCCGTTCCCTGGCCCACCACCCCCTCTTCCAGGTCATGCTCGTCCAGCAGGACGGGGCGGACGGATCCCTCGCGCTGCCCGGGGTCACCGCACGCACCGAGGACCTGAGCGCGGGCGTCGCCAAGTTCGACCTGGTCCTGTCCTTCCAGGAGGACCGGGACGGGGTCGGCGGCAACCTCGGCTTCGCCACCGACCTCTTCGACCGGGCCACCGCCCAGGCCGTCGCCGACCGCCTCGTGCGCGTCCTCGAAGCGGCCGCGGCCGACCCGGAGCAGCCGGTCGGCGCCCTCCCCATCGTCACCGAGGAGGAACGCCGGACCCTGCTGCACACCTGGAACGACACCGGCCGGCCCGTCCCGGAGGGCTCCCTGCCCCGGCTCTTCACCGCACAGGCCGCCCGCACCCCCGACGCCCCGGCCCTGCGCCTGGGCTCCGACACCCTCTCGTACGCCGAACTCGACCGGCGCGCCAACCGCTTCGCCCACCGGCTCATCGGGGAGGGCGTGGGCCCCGAGTCGCGGGTGGCGCTCTTCCTGGAACGCTCCTTCGACGCCGTCGTCGCGATCCTCGGCATCCTCAAGGCGGGCGCCATGTACGTCCCGCTGGACGTGCGCTACCCGGCGTCCCGCCTCCGGGTCATCCTCGACGAGGCCGCCATCACGATGGTCGTCACGGACCGGACCGACCTGGAACTCCCGCCGGGAGCCCGGACCCTGGAGCCGACCGCGGACGGCATGCCCGACCACGACCCGGCCGTCCCGGTCGACGCCGGACAGCTCGCCTACGCGATGTTCACCTCCGGCTCCACCGGCACCCCCAAGGGCGTCGCGGTCACGCACGGCAACATCGCCGCGCTCGCCGTCGACGGCTCCTTCCGGGGCGGCGCCCACCAGCGGGTGCTGCTGCACTCGCCGCTCGCCTTCGACGCCTCGACGTACGAGCTGTGGGTACCGCTGCTCGCCGGCGGCGAGGTGGTCATCGCCCCGCCCGGCGAGGTCGACATCGACGCGCTGAAGAGGATGCTGGACGGCGAAGGCCTGACGGCGGTGTTCCTCACCACCGCACTGTTCAACCTGCTCGCCGAGGAGCCGGGCAACCCGCTCGCCGCCCTGCGCGAGGTCTGGACCGGCGGCGAGGCCGGATCGCTCACGGCCATGCGCCACGCCGTCGACCACTGCCCCGACACCCGGGTCGTGCACGTCTACGGACCCACCGAGTCCACCACGTACGCCACCCGGCACCTGGTCCGACGCCCCTACGACTACCGCGGGATCCCGCCGATCGGCGGCCCCATGGACAACACCACCGCGTACGTCCTCGACGCCCGCCTCCAGCCGGTGCCGGTCGGCGTACCGGGAGAGCTGTACATCGGCGGCGCCGGCCTCGCCCGGGGCTACCTGGGGCGGGCGGCGCAGACGGCCGGACGCTTCGTGGCCGGCCCCTTCGGGACGCCGGGCGGGCGCATGTACCGCACGGGCGACGTGGTGCGCTGGTGCGCGGACGGCCAGCTGGAGTTCGTGGGGCGGGTCGACCACCAGGTGAAGGTGCGCGGTTTCCGCATCGAGCTCGGCGAGATCGAGTCCGCCCTCGCGGGCCGGCCGGGCGTGGACCAGGTCACGGTGATCGTCCGTGAGGACCGGCCCGGCGACAAGCGGATCGTGGCCTACCTGGTGGGGGACGCCCCCGCCGAGGCGCTGCGCGCGGCGGTGGCCGAGCGGCTGCCGGAGTACATGGTCCCCTCGGCGTTCGTCACGCTGGAGGCGCTGCCGCTCACGCCGAACGGCAAGCTGGACCACCGGGCCCTGCCGGCCCCGGTGTTCGCCGGCGAGAGTGGCGGCCGGGCCCCGCGGACGGCGCAGGAGGAGATCCTCTGCGGCCTGTTCGGTGAGGTCCTCGGCCTCGACCGGGTGGACCCGGAGGCCAACTTCTTCGAGATGGGCGGGCACTCGCTGCTCGCGACCCGCCTGATCAGCCGCATCCGCTCGGTCTTCGACGCCGAGATCGAGATTCGCACCCTGTTCGAGAGCCCGACCGTGGAGACCCTCGTCGGTCGCCTCGCGGGAGCCGAGAAAGCCCGGCCCAAGCTGCGGCCGATGAAGCGGTCCAAGGAGACGTCATGATTCCCCTCTCTTACGCACAGCGGCGCCTGTGGTTCCTGTACCGCCTCGAAGGCCCCAGCGCGACATACAACGTTCCGTTGGCGTTGCGGCTGGACGGGTCGGTGGACGTGGCGTCGGTGAGGTCGGCGCTGGGTGATGTGGTGGGGCGGCACGAGAGTCTGCGGACGGTGTTCCCGGCTGTGGACGGGGTGCCGCGGCAGGAGGTGGTGCCGGCCGGTGAGGCCGTGGACCTGCTGGAGGTCGTGGAGGTTGCGGCTTCGGGGCTGGAGGAGGGGCTGGGTGAGGCGGCGCGGTACGCGTTCGCGCTGGATGCCGAGCTGCCGTTCCGGGCGACGTTGTTCCGTGTCGACGGTGGCGGGGACGTGCTGCTGCTGGTGCTGCACCACATCGTGGCCGACGGCTGGTCGGCGGGCCCGCTGCTGCGGGACCTGTCCCAGGCCTACGCGGCCCGGGTGGAGGGCGCGGCCCCCGCGTGGGACGAGCTGGAGGTCCAGTACGCGGACTACGCGCTGTGGCAGCAGGAGGTGCTGGGTTCCGAGGAGGACCCGGCGAGCCTGATCTCCCGCCAGTCGGAGTACTGGCGCCAGGAGCTGGCCGGTCTCCCGGAGCTGATCGAGCTGCCGCTGGACCGGCCCCGTCCCGCCGTCGCCACCCACACCGGCGACATCGTTCCGCTGGAGCTCGACGCCGACAGCCACGCGGCCCTGGCCCGGCTCGCCCGCCACACCAACAGCACCATGTTCATGGTTTTCCACGCGGCGCTCGCGGCGGTGCTGACCCGCCTCGGCGCGGGCACCGACGTACCCGTCGGCACGGCCGTGGCCGGCCGTTCGGACGAGGCCCTGGAGGACCTCGTCGGGTTCTTCGTGAACACCCTGGTGCTGCGCACCGACACCTCGGGGGATCCGACCTTCCGCGAGCTGGTCGAGCGGGTCCGCGAGGCGGACCTGGGGGCGTTCGCCCACCAGGACGTGCCGTTCGAGCGGCTGGTCGAGATCGTCAACCCGGTCCGCTCGCTGTCCCACCACCCGCTGTTCCAGGTCATGCTCGTCCTGCAGAACAACGCCGAGAGCAAGCCCTCCCTGGGCTCCCTGACCGCCCGGGTCGAGGACCTCGCCGTCGGCACCGCCAAGTTCGACCTCGCCTTCACCCTCCACGAGCGGCACACCGCCGACGGCACCCCGGCCGGGGTGGGCGGAGCGCTCACCTACGCCACCGATGTGTTCGACCGTGGGTCGGTCGAGGTGTTGGTGGGGCGGTTGGTGCGGTTGCTGGAGGCGGTCGCGGGTGATCCGGATCGTCGGGTGGGTGCGTTGGAGGTGCTGGCTCCGGGGGAGCGGGCGCGGATGCTGGGCGAGTGGAACGACACCGCTCGTGAGGTTCCGGACGGTTCGTTCGTGGAGTTGTTCGAGGAGCGGGTGCGGTTGGCGCCGGGTGCGGTGGCCGTCGAGTTCGGTGATGTGGCGCTGTCGTATGCGGAGTTGAACGGGCGGGCGAACCGGCTGGCGCGGTATCTGGTGGGCCGGGGTGTGGGGCCGGAGCGTCGGGTGGCGGTGGCATTGCCGCGGTCGCTGGAGTGGCTGGTCGCGGTCCTCGGTGTGATGAAGGCCGGTGGCGCGTATGTTCCGGTGGACCCGGAGTACCCGGCCGACCGGATCGCGTACATGCTCCAGGACGCCGAACCCGTCGCCGTCCTCACCCGGGCGGACACGGTCGGGGTCCTGCCGGACGACGTCCGCCCGACCCTGGTCGAGGACCTGGCACTGGAGGCGTACTCCGGGGCCGACCTGACGGACGCCGAGCGCACGGCGCCGCTGCTGGTGGGCTCCCCGGCCTGGGTGATCTACACGTCGGGCTCCACCGGCCGCCCCAAGGGCGTCGTCGTCAGCCACGCGGGCGTCGCGAGCCTTTCCCTGTCCCAGATCGAGTCCTTCGGGATCACCGCCGACAGCCGGGTGCTCCAGTTCGCCTCGCCGAGCTTCGACGCCGCCGCCTGGGAAGTGGTCATGGCGCTGCTGTCGGGGGCCCGGCTGGTGCTGGCTCGGTCGGAGGAACTGCTGCCGGGCGAGCCACTCGCGGCGCTCCTGGCCCGGCACGGCGTCACCCACGCGACGCTGCCGCCGGCGGCGCTGGCCGTGATGCCGGAGGACGGCCTGCCGGCCGGCATGACCCTGGTCGTGGCCGGTGAGGCCTGCCCGCCGGCGATGGTCGCCAAGTGGTCCCGGGGCCGCCGCATGATCAACGCGTACGGTCCCACCGAGACGACGGTGTGCGCCACGATGAGCGGCCCGCTCTCCGGAGCGGTCACCCCGCCCATCGGCACCCCCCTCACCAACTTCCGGGTGTACGTCCTGGACTCCGCCCTGCGGCCGGCGCCCGTCGGCGTGTCCGGCGAGCTCTACGTCGCGGGCGCCGGCCTCGCCCGGGGCTACCTGGGCCGCGCGGAGCTGACCGCGGGCCGTTTCGTCGCCGACCCCTTCGGGACGCCGGGCGGGCGCATGTACCGCACCGGTGACGTCGTACGGTGGCGGGCCGACGGCCAGCTGGAGTTCGTGGGCCGGGTCGACCACCAGGTGAAGGTACGCGGTTTCCGCATCGAGCTCGGCGAGATCGAGTCCGCCCTCGCGGGCCGGCCGGGCGTGGACCAGGTGACCGTGATCGTCCGCGAGGACCGGCCCGGCGACAAGCGGATCGTGGCCTACCTGGTGGGTGACGCCCCCGCCGAGGCGCTGCGCGCGGCGGTGGCCGAGCGGCTGCCGGAGTACATGGTCCCCTCGGCGTTCGTGACGCTGGAGGCGCTGCCGCTCACGCCGAACGGCAAGCTGGACCACCGGGCCCTGCCGGCCCCGGTGTTCGCCGGCGAGAGTGGCGGCCGGGCCCCGCGGACGGCGCAGGAGGAGATCCTCTGCGGCCTGTTCGGTGAGGTCCTCGGCCTCGACCGGGTGGACCCGGAGGCCAACTTCTTCGAGATGGGCGGGCACTCGCTGCTCGCGACCCGCCTGATCAGCCGCATCCGCTCCGTCTTCGGAGTCGAACTCCAGGTGCGCACCCTCTTCGAGGCCCCCTCGGCCGAGGGCCTGGCCCAGCGTCTGAACGGCGCCGACCGCGCCCGTACCGCCCCCACGGCACGGCAGCGGCCGGACACGGTGCCGCTGTCCTTCGCCCAGCGCAGGCTGTGGGTGCTCGACCAGGTCGACGGCCCCAGCGCGACGTACAACGTTCCGTTGGCGTTGCGGCTGGACGGGTCGGTGGACGTGGAGTCGGTGAGGTCGGCGCTGGGTGATGTGGTGGGGCGGCACGAGAGTCTGCGGACGGTGTTCCCGGCTGTGGACGGGGTGCCGCGGCAGGAGGTGGTCCCGGCCGGTGAGGTCGGGGAGCTGCTGGAGGTCGTGGAGGTTGCGGCTTCGGGGCTGGAGGAGGGGCTGGGTGAGGCGGCGCGGTACGCGTTCGCGCTGGATGCCGAGCTGCCGTTCCGGGCGACGTTGTTCCGTGTCGACGGTGGCGGGGACGTGCTGCTGCTGGTGCTGCACCACATCGTGGCCGACGGCTGGTCGGCGGGCCCGCTGCTGCGGGACCTGTCCCAGGCCTACGCGGCCCGGGTGGAGGGCGCGGCCCCCGCGTGGGACGAGCTGGAGGTCCAGTACGCGGACTACGCGTTGTGGCAGCAGGAGGTGCTGGGTTCCGAGGAGGACCCGGCGAGCCTGATCTCCCGCCAGTCGGAGTACTGGCGCCAGGAGCTGGCCGGGCTCCCGGAGCTGATCGAGCTGCCGCTGGACCGGCCCCGCCCCGCCGTCGCCACCCACACCGGCGACGACGTCGACATCCGTATCCCCGCCGACGTCCACCGGTCGCTCTCCGCGCTCGCGGCGAAGACCGGCACCACCACCTTCATGGTCCTCCAGGCGGCGCTCGCCGCGCTGCTGACCCGCCTGGGTGCCGGCACGGACGTGCCCGTCGGCACCGTGGTGGCGGGCCGTTCGGACGAGGCGCTGGACGATCTGGTCGGGTTCTTCGTGAACACGCTGGTGCTGCGGACGGACACTTCGGGGGATCCGACCTTCCGCGAGCTGCTGGAGCGGGTCCGCGAGGCGGACCTGGGGGCGTTCGCCCACCAGGACGTGCCGTTCGAGCGGCTGGTCGAGGTCGTCAACCCGGTCCGTTCCCTGGCCCACCACCCCCTCTTCCAGGTCATGCTCACCCTCCAGTCGCAGGAGCGGGCCTCGCTCCGGCTGGGCGACCTGCCCACCGAGGTGTCCGGCCTCGACGTCGGCGCCGCCAAGTTCGACCTCGGCTTCAGCCTTGCCGAACAGCGGTCCGACCACGGCGACCCCGCCGGTATCGCCGGCAGCGTCGTCTACGCCACCGATGTGTTCGACCGTGGGTCGGTCGAGGTGTTGGTGGGGCGGTTGGTGCGGTTGCTGGAGGCGGTCGCGGGTGATCCGGATCGTCGGGTGGGTGCGTTGGAGGTGCTGGCTCCGGGGGAGCGGGCGCGGATGCTGGGCGAGTGGAACGACACCGCTCGTGCGGTTCCGGACGGTTCGTTCGTGGAGTTGTTCGAGGAGCGGGTGCGGTTGGCGCCGGGTGCGGTGGCCGTCGAGTTCGGTGATGTGGCGCTGTCGTATGCGGAGTTGAACGGGCGGGCGAACCGGCTGGCGCGGTATCTGGTGGGCCGGGGTGTGGGGCCGGAACGTCGGGTGGCGGTGGCGTTGCCGCGGTCGCTGGAGTGGCTGGTCGCGGTCCTCGGTGTGATGAAGGCCGGTGGCGCGTATGTTCCGGTGGACCCGGAGTACCCGGCCGACCGGATCGCGTACATGCTCCAGGACGCCGAACCCGTCGCCGTCCTCACCGAGGCCGGGCGTGCCGGGCAGCTGCCCTGCGCCCCCGAGGCGCTGGTGCCCGTCGACCGGCTCCCGCTCCAGGACCTGGACGCGGCGGACCTGACCGACGCCGACCGCACGGCCCCGCTGCTGGTGGGCTCGCCGGCGTACGTGATCTACACCTCCGGCTCCACCGGCCGCCCCAAGGGCGTCGTCGTCACCCACGCCGGTGTCTCCTCGCTGGCCACCGGCCAGATCGAGCGGTTCGCGGTGGAGTCCGACAGCCGGGTGCTCCAGTTCGCCTCGCCGAGCTTCGACGCCGCCGCCTCCGAGGTCTTCATGGCGCTGCTGTCGGGGGCCCGGCTGGTGCTGGCGCGGTCGGAGGAACTGCTGCCGGGCGAGCCGCTCGCGGCGCTCCTGGCCCGGCACGGCGTCACCCACGCGACGCTGCCGCCGGCGGCGCTGGCCGTGATGCCGGAGGACGGCCTGCCGGCCGGCATGACCCTGGTCGTGGCCGGTGAGGCCTGCCCGCCGGCGATGGTCGCCAAGTGGTCCCGGGGCCGCCGCATGATCAACGCGTACGGTCCCACCGAGACGACCGTGTGCGCCACGATGAGCGGCCCGCTCTCCGGAGCGGTCACCCCGCCCATCGGCACCCCGATCCTCAACGCCCGCATCCGCGTCCTCGACGACCGGCTCCAGCCGGTGCCGGTCGGCGTGCCCGGCGAGCTGTACGTCGAGGGCTCCGGTCTGGCACGCGGCTACCTGGGGCGGGCGGCGCAGACGGCCGGCCGCTTCGTGGCCAGCCCCTTCGGGGCGCCGGGCGGGCGCATGTACCGCACCGGTGACGTCGTACGGTGGCGGGCCGACGGCCAGCTGGAGTTCGTGGGCCGGGTCGACCACCAGGTGAAGGTGCGCGGTTTCCGCATCGAGCTCGGCGAGATCGAGTCCGCCCTCGCGCAGCAGCCCGGCGTGGTCCAGGTGACCGTGATCGTCCGCGAGGACCGGCCCGGTGACAAGCGGATCGTGGCCTACGTCGTCGGCGACGCCCCCGTGGAGGCGCTCCGCGCCGCGGCCGTCGACCGGCTGCCCGAGTACATGGTCCCCTCGGCGTTCGTCACGCTCGACGCCCTCCCGCTCACGCCGAACGGCAAGCTGGACCACCGGGCGCTGCCGGCCCCGGTGTTCGCCCCGGCGGACGGCGGCCGGGCCCCGCGGACGGCGCAGGAGGAGATCCTCTGCGGCCTGTTCGCCGAGGTCCTCGGACTCGACCGGGTCGACCCCGAAGCCGGCTTCTTCGCGATGGGCGGCGACAGCATCCTCGCCATCCAGCTGGTCAGCCGCGCCCGCCGCGCGGGCCTGGTGTTCTCCGCCCGCGACGTGTTCGGCCACCAGTCGGTCGCCCAGCTGGTGCTGATCGCCCAGGCCGTGCGGCAGGACACCGCCGACACCGCCGAGGAACCCGACGCCGGTGAGCCGACGGCCACGCCGATCATGCACTGGCTGCGGGAGCTCGGCGGTTCCTGGACCGGCTTCAACCAGTCGATGACCGTCCAGGTGCCCGCCGGCGCCGACGGGCAGCGGCTCACGGCGACGGTGCAGGCCCTCCTCGACCGGCACGACGCCCTGCGCCTGCGGGCCCTGCCGGACGGCGACGGCTGGCGCCTCGACGTCCGCGAGCCCGGCGAGGTCCGCGCCGCCGACCTGCTGCACCGGGTCGACGCCGACGGCCTCGACGACGAGGAACTCGCCGCCGTCGCGACCGCGGAAGGGGAGACCGCCCGGCAGCTCCTCGACCCCGGGCAGGGGACCGTGATCCGCTTCGTCTGGTACGACCGGGGCCCGCTCCGGCCGGGCCTGCTCCTGGTCCTCGCGCACCACCTGGCGGTGGACGGCGTCTCCTGGCGCATCCTGCTGCCCGACCTGGCGGCCGCCTGGGACGGCGAGGAACTCGCGCCCGTACCGGCGTCCTTCCGGCGCTGGACCCGCGCACTGGCCTCCGCGGCGGCCGGGCGGCGCGCCGAACTCCCGCTCTGGCAGGAGATCGCCGCCACCCCCGACCCGCTGCTCGCCGCCCGCGCCCTCGACCCGGCACGGGACACCGGGGCCTCCGCGTGCTCGGTCACCCTGACCCTGCCCGCCGACGTCACCGGCCCGCTGCTCACCACGGTCCCGGCCTCCTTCCACGGCGGAGTGAACGACGTCCTGCTCACGGCCCTCGCCCTCGCCGTCCGCGACCACCGGCGGGCGCACGGGGCGGACGCCCCGGCGCTCCTGCTGGACCTGGAGGGACACGGCCGCGAGGAGATCGCCGACGGGCTGGACCTCTCCCGCACCGTCGGCTGGTTCACCTCGCTCTACCCGGTGCGCGTCGAGCCGGGCGACGTCCCGCTCGCGAGCGCCCTGAAGCGGGTCAAGGAACAGCTGCGCGCCCTGCCCGACCACGGCATCGGCTACGGGCTGCTCCGCCACCTCGACGAGGAGTCGGCGGGCGCCCTCTCCGGCCGGCCCGCCCCGCAGATCGGCTTCAACTACCTGGGCCGCTTCCCCGCCGCCCCGTCGGGGGGCGCCTCCGGCGGATTCACCTCCGCCGGGGACTGGGCGGCCGTCTCCGGAGTCCCGTCCCCGGAGCCCCGCGACCCGGACATGCCGGTCGGACACGCGCTGGAGATCAACGCCCTCACCCGCGACCTCCCCGGCGGCCCCGAACTGACGGCCACCTGGACCTGGCCCCGCGAACTGTTCGACGAGGGCGCGGTGCGCGCCCTGGCCGAGGGCTGGTTCGACGCGCTGCGCGCCCTCGCCGACAGCGTGCGCGAGCCCGACGCGGGCGGGTTCACCCCCTCCGACCTCTCCCTGGTGACCCTGAGCCAGGACGAAATCGACGACCTGGAAACCGAACTGAGGTACATCGCATGAAGACATCCGGACTCGAAGACGTCCTGCCGCTCTCCCCGCTGCAGGAAGGCCTCCTCTTCCACGCCCTCGCCGACGAACCCCGGCCGGGAACGGCCGACGCCGACGTCTACACCACCCAGATGGTCCTGGAGCTGACCGGACCGCTGGACGCCGCCCGCCTGCGCACCGCCGCCGAAGCCCTGCTGCGCCGCCACGCCAACCTGCGCGCCGGCTTCCGGCAGCGGGCCAACGGCCAGGCCATCCAGGTCGTGCACCGCGACGTCCCGCTGCCCTGGGAGGAGACCGACCTCGGCCACCTGCCGGCCGGACGGCGCGACGAGGCCCTGCGGGCCGTGCTCGCCGAGGAGCAGGCCCGCCCCTTCGACCTGGCGGCCCCGCCCGCCCTGCGGTTCCGCCTCGTCCGCCTGGAAGCGGAGCGCCACCGCCTCGCCCTGACCAACCACCACATCCTGTGGGACGGCTGGTCCGCCCCGGTGCTCCAGCGGGAACTGCTCGCCCTGTACGCCGACCACGGCGACCCGTCCGGCCTGCCTCCCGTCAGCCCCTACCGCAACTACCTGGCCTGGCTCTCCCGCCAGGACCGGGACGTCTCCGAGCAGGCCTGGCGGTGCGCCCTCGACGGCCTCGCCGGCCCGACCCTGGTCGCCCCCGGACCGGAGCGCCGGCCCGTCCAGCCGGAGTACCACACCGTCGAACTGCCCGAGGAGCTCACCGCCACCGTCCTCGCCGGGGCACGGGCCGACGGGCTGACCCTCAACACCCTCCTCCAGGGCGTCTGGGCACTCACCCTCAAGGAGCTCACGGGCCGCGACGACGTCGTCTTCGGGTCCGTGGTCTCCGGCCGCCCGCCGGAGATCCCCGGCATCGAGACCATGGTCGGCCTGTTCATCAACACCGTCCCGGTCCGCGTCCGCCTCGACGCCGGCCTGCCCCTGGCCGAAGCCCTGCGCACCCTCCAGGACGAGCAGGCCCTGCTCCTCGACCACCAGCAGCTGCGCCTGGGCGACGTCCAGCGCATCGCCGGCACCGGGGACCTGTTCGACACCGTCCTCACCGTCGAGAACTACCCCGGCGGCGGCGAGGCCCCGCCGTCCTACGCCGGGGTGCGGGTCAGCGGCGTCACCGGCAAGGACGCCGCGCACTACCCGCTGCGGCTGATCGCGGGCCTCGCCGGCGCACGGCTCCTGGTCCGTCTGGAATACCGTCCCGACCTGTACGGGCCCGCCGCGGCCGAGGCCGTCCTCGGCCACGTCGTGCGGATCCTGGAGGCGACCGCCGAACGGACCGGGCCGACCGTGGGCGAACTGCCCGGGCTGCCCGCCGCCGAGCGCGCCCTGCTGCCCGAGCACGCAGCGGCCGCCGCCCCGGCCGCCGCCGCCCCGGCCCGGACCACGGGCAGCTCCCCGCAGCAGGAGATCCTCATCGGCCTGTTCGCCGAGGTCCTGGGCCAGCGCGGGCTCTCCCCCGACGACAGCTTCTTCGCCAAGGGCGGCCACTCGCTGTCCGCGCTGAAGCTCCTCGGCCGCGTCCGCGCCGTCTTCGGCGTCTCCCTGCCCGTCCGCGCCCTGTTCGAGGCGCCCACCCCGGCCCAGCTGGCGGAGCAGATCCGCCGGGCCGCCGGCGAGACCGCCCGCCCCGAACCGGTCGCGGGCCGGCGCCCCGAGCGGATCCCGCTCTCCTTCGCCCAGCAGCGCCTGTGGTTCATGCACCGGGTGGAGGGCCCCAGCGCCACCTACAACGTACCGATGCCGCTGAGGCTCACCGGCGACCTCGACCTGTTCGCCCTCAACGCCGCCCTCGGCGACCTGGTCGAGCGGCACGAGAGCCTGCGCACCGTCTTCCCCGACGACGCGGGCGACCCGTACCAGCTGGTCCTGGAAGGGGTCGCGCCGCCCGTCGAGGTGGTCGAGACGGACGCCGAGCACGCCGCCGAGGTGCTCGCCGAAGCCGCCCGCCACGCCTTCGACCTCACCGAGGAGATCCCGCTGCGCGCCACCGTGCTGCGGATCTCCGAGCGCGAGCACGTCCTGCTGCTGCTCGTCCACCACATCGCCGCCGACGGCGGCTCGGTCGCCCCGCTGCTCGGGGACCTCGCCGAGGCGTACACCGCCCGCCACGCCGGACTGGCGCCCGACTGGCAGCCGCTGCCCGTCCAGTACGCCGACTACACCCTGTGGCAGCGCGAGCTGCTCGGCGACGAGAACGACCCCGAGAGCCTGCTCGCCACCCAGCTCGCCCACTGGCGGACCGTCCTGGCCGGCGCCCCCCTCCAGCTCGACCTGCCCGCCGACCGGCCCCGCCCGGCCGCGCCCGACCACCGCGGCGGCTTCGTGGAGTTCCACCTCGGGGCCGACGACCACCGCCGGCTGGTCGCCCTGGCCCGGTCCGCCGGCTCCACCGTCTTCATGGTCGTGCAGGCCGGACTCGCGGCCCTGCTCAGCCGGATGGGCGCCGGGGACGACATCCCGCTCGGCACCGCCGTGTCCGGGCGCGGCGCCCCGGCCCTCGACGGACTCGCCGGGTTCTTCGTCAACACCCTCGTGCTGCGCACCGACACCTCCGGCGACCCCGCCTTCCGCGAGCTGATCCGCCGGGTCCGCGAGGCCGACCTGGCCGCCTACGCCCACCAGGAACTGCCCTTCGAGCGGCTCGTGGAAGCCGTCAACCCGGTGCGCTCCGCCGCCGTCCACCCCCTCTTCCAGGTGATGCTGGCCTTCCAGAACAACGCCGGGGCCGCCATGGAACTGCCCGGCGTGACCGTCCGGTTCGAGGGGATCGGCACAGGGACCGCACGCTGCGACCTCTCCTTCAGCATCGCCGAGACCCAGACGGCCGACGGGGACGCGGGCGGCCTGCGGGGCATCGTCGAGTACGCCTCGGCGCTGTTCGACCCGCAGACCGCGCAGGAACTCGCCGACCGGTTCGCCCGGCTCCTCGCCTCCGCCGCCGCGGACCCGGCGCTCCCGCTGAGCGCGCTCACCCTCCTCTCCGGGACGGAGGAGGAGGCACTGCGCGCGGAGTGGACCGGCAATCCCGCGGCCGTCGCCCCCGACACCCTGCCGGCGCTGTTCGAGCGGCAGGCGCGCGAGACCCCCGACGCACCCGCCGTCGAGTGCGGGGACACCGTCCTCGGCTACGCCGAACTGGACGCGCGGGCCGAGGAACTGGCCCACCGGCTCGCCGCCCTCGGCGCGGGCCCCGAACGGTTCGTCGCCCTGGCCCTGCCGGCCTCGGCCGAACTGGCCGTCGCCGTCCTCGCCGTCGTCAAGACGGGCGCCGCCTACGTGCCGCTCGACCCCGACTACCCGGCCCAGCGGCTCACGCTGATGCTCGACGACGCCCGCCCGCAGGCCGTGCTCACCACCGCGGCCCTGGCCGGACGCCTCCCCGCCACCGACGCGCCCGTCGTGCTCCTGGACGACGCGCCGGCCGGCCCCGCCCCGGCGGCGCCGAGGCCGCGGCCCGCGCTGCGGCCCGACCACCCCGCGTACGTGATCTACACCTCGGGGTCCACCGGCACCCCGAAGGGCGTCGTGGTCACCCACGCCGGCCTCGCCGCCCTCGGCGCGAGCAGCCACACCGCCCTCGGCGCCGGCGAGGGGAGCCGCGTCCTGCAGTTCGTGTCCCCCAGCTTCGACGTGTCGGTCGCCGAGCTGTGCATGGCGCTGCTGACCGGCGCCTGCCTGGTCATCCCCGAAGAGCGGTACGTCGGGGACCGGCTGGCCGCCTTCCTCGCCGAGCGGAGCATCAGCCACGTCCACCTGCCGCCCGCGGTCCTCGCCGGGCTGCCGGAGACCGACCTGCCCGCCCTGACCACCCTGATCACCGGCGGCGAGGCCTGCACCCCGCAGCTGGTGGCCCGCTGGGCACCCGGCCGCCGCATGATCAACGCCTACGGACCCACCGAGGCCACCGTCGAGGTCACCTACGGACTCCAGGACCCCGAGGACCCCGCGTCGGTCCACTCGATCGGCCGCCCCCTCCCGGGCATGCGGACCTACGTCCTGGACCGGGCGCTGCGCCCGCTGCCCGCCGGAGCCATCGGCGAGCTCTACATCGCCGGGCCCGGTGTCGCCCGCGGCTACCTGCACCGCTCCGTCCTCACCGCGGGCCGCTTCGTCGCCGACCCCCACGGACCGGCCGGCGGCCGCATGTACCGCACCGGGGACCTGGTCCGCCGCACCCGCGACGGCCGGCTCGACTTCGTCGGCCGCACCGACGGGCAGGTCAAGCTGCGCGGCTTCCGCATCGAGCGCGGCGAGGTCGAGGCGGCGCTCCTGGAGGGCCCCGGCGTCACCCGGGCCGCCGTCGTCGTACGCGAGGACCGGCCGGGCATCCGGCGCCTGGTCGCCTACCTGGTGGCCGGACCCGACGGGGTCGACGTCCCCGAGGTGCTCGGCGCCCTCCACGGCCGCCTCCCCGAGTACATGGTGCCGTCCGCCGTCGTCGTCCTCGACGCGCTGCCGCTCACCCCCAACGGGAAGCTGGACGAGCGCGCCCTGCCCGCCCCGGCGGAGGAGTCCGGGGGCCGCGCCCCGCGCACGGCCCGCGAGGACGTGCTGTGCCGCCTCTTCGCGGAGGTGCTCGGCGTCGACTCGGTCGGCATGGACGACAACTTCTTCGACCGCGGCGGCCACTCCCTGCTCGCCTCCAAGCTCGCCGGCCTCATGGGCCAGGTGCTCGGCGCCGAGCCCACCGTCCGGGAGGTCTTCGAGGCACCCACCCCCGCGCTGCTGCTCGCCCGGATCGACGGCGAGGACGGCGGGGAAGGCTCCGGCTTCGCGCCGCTGCTCCCGCTGCGCACCACCGGCTCGCGCCCCCCGCTGTTCTGCGTGCACCCGGTGGGCGGCCTCGGCTGGTCCTACTCCGGCCTGCTGCGCACCCTCGACCCCGAACAGCCCCTGTACGGCCTGCAGTCCACCGGCCTCGACGGCACCGCGCCGATGGCGGCCACGCTGGAGGAGATGCTCGACGGGTACGTCGAACAGATGCGCACCGTCCAGCCGCACGGCCCCTACCGGCTGCTCGGCTGGTCCCTCGGCGGCACCCTCGCCCACCTGCTCGCCGCCGAACTCCAGGCGCGAGGCGAGGAGGTCGAGCACGTGGTGCTGCTGGACGCCTTCCCGGTCGAGGAGCACCGGCGCCACGAACTGAGCGCCGGCCAGGTGCTGCGCGACCTGTTCCAGGCGTACGCACGGCTGCACGGCGACGACCCCGACGCGGTGCCCGCCGACACCGCGGGGGTCCACGCCCGGGTCGTCCGGTACATGGGGCTCAGCGACAGCGAGCTGCGCCACCTCGACGAGGAGCAGCGCGGCGCGGTGCTCGACGTCCTGGTCAACAACGTACGGCTGGTCTCGCCCGTACGGCCCCCGCTGTTCAAGGGCGACCTGCTGCTCGTGGCCGCCACGGAGAACGTGCGCGAATGGGCCGACCAGAGCGCCTGGGAGCCCTACCTGTCCGGGGTGATCGAGCGGTTCGAGGTGGCCGCCACCCACGAGTCCCTGGTCGGGCCGGCGCCGGCCGCCGAAATCGGCAGGATGCTCTCGACGCGCCTGTGAAATCAGCAGTACCCGCCCGCCCGGAGGCGGCGACCGGTCCGACCGGTCGCCGCCTCCGGGCTTTCGCGTCCGATCATTCGCCGGAACAGGACCGATATTCCGTCGATAAGGCGGCTCCATATCGTCTTTTCCGTAGAGGTGGAGCCGGGAATCGGCCCACGCGAATGAGCTGATATTCCCGATGGAGGCGAGCGCTCGTGGTGAACGGGGCGGACGAAGTCGGCGGTGTGGCGGGCCGGGAGTACTGGCGTCATGTCACCCGCGCGGGGGGCCACACCCCCCTGCCGAGCTGGGCCGGCGAGCCCGACTCCACCGGCACGGGCGAGATCCGGGCGGAGCTGGACGGGGAGTTCCCCGCCGACGGGGAAGGGCCGCTGGCCGGCGCCCCGCTCCTGCTCGCCGTGCACGCCAAGGTGGTCGCGGCACTCACCGGTGACCGGGAGACCGTCACCGGTTTCCAGCCGGCGGGCGGCAGCGCCCTGATGGCCCGGGTCGTCGTCGACGACGGCAGCTGGACCGAGCTGGTCGAGGCGGCCACCGGAACCCTGTACGCGATCCGCGGCTTCGCCGCGCAGGCACCGCGCGGGCTGTCGGCCATGTACGACGCCCTCGTCGCCGAACGCGCCGCCGACCTGCCGGACGAGCTGCCGGCCGGGGTCGTGCTCGGGGTGGCCGTCGAGGACGGCCGGCTGCTGGTGCGCCACCGCCGCGAGGTGCTGGACGCCTCGGCGGCCCGCCGCATCGCCGGGTACTACGTCACGGCCCTGCACCGGGCGCTCACCGAGCCGCAGGCCCCGCACCACGCGCGGCACCTGCTCGGCGAGGAGGAGCTGGCCCTGCAGTGGGAGCGGTTCGCCGGCCCCGACCGGCCGCTGCCCGAACAGCGGTTCCACGAGCTGTTCGAGGAGCAGGTCCGGCTGCGGCCGGACGCCGTCGCCGTGGTGCACGGAGACCGCTCGCTGACGTACCGCGAGCTCAACCGGCAGGCCAACCGGATCGCCTGGCAGCTGCGCCGCGAGGGCCTGTGGGGCGAGGACGTGGTCGCCGTCGTCACGGAGCGGGACCTGGACTGGGCGGCCGCCGTCCTCGGCGTCTTCAAGGCCGGCGGCGCCTACCTCCCGGTCGAGCCGCACTTCCCGGCCTCGCGCATCGAGACCATGCTGCGGCGCAGCGGCTGCCGCCAGGTGCTGACCGTCACGGACGTCTCCCCGGGGCTGGCCGGGGCCGTCGCGGCCATCGACGCCGACCCGGCGGCCGGCGCCGACGCGACCCCCCTCGTCCACCGGATCGACGCCCTGCCCGGGGACCTCGCCGAGCAGGACCCGGACCTTCCCGTCGCCGCCGACGCCCTCGCCTACATCTACTTCACCTCCGGCTCCACGGGGGAGCCCAAGGGCGCGATGTGCGAGCACGCGGGTTTCGTCAACCACCTCCTCGCCAAGATCGAGGACCTGGAGATCACCGAGGACACCACGGTCGCCCAGACCGCCCCCCAGTGCTTCGACATCTCCCTGTGGCAGCTCGTCTCCGCGCTGGTGGTCGGCGGCCGCACCCACATCGTCGAGCAGGAGGCCGTGCTGGAGATCGGCCGCTTCACCGAGATCCTGCGCACCGGACGCGTGCACGTCGTCCAGCTCGTCCCCTCCTACCTGGAGGTCCTGCTCACCTACCTGGAGGGCCGGACGGGCCTGCTGCCGGACCTCAGGATGGTCTCGGCGACCGGTGAGGCGCTCAAGAAGGAACTCGTCGAGCGCTGGTTCGAGGCCTTCCCCCACGTGCCCCTGGCCAACGCCTACGGCCTCACCGAGACCAGCGACGACACCAACCACGAAGTGATGCGCACGCCTCCCGCGGGGTCCTCCGTGCCGCTCGGCCGGCCGGTGCGCAACGTCCGCATCCAGGTCGTCGACGAACGGCTCGAACCGGTGCCGTCGGGCGCCCCCGGCGAGATCGTCTTCCACGGGGTCTGCGTGGGCCGCGGGTACGTCAACGACCCGGAACGCACCGCCGCCGCCTTCCTGACCGACCCGGCCCGGCCCGGCCGCGTGTACCGCTCCGGCGACTTCGGCCGGTGGGCGCCCGACGGCCGCCTGGAGTTCCACGGCCGCCGCGACGCCCAGCTGAAGATCCGCGGGTTCCGCATCGAGATCGGGGAGATCGAGAACCGCATGATGCGGTCGGAGGGCGTGCGCGACGTGGCCGTCGTGCCCGTCGGCAGCGGCGAGGAGCGCACCCTGGTCGGCTACGTCACCACCGCCGACGGCCGGGAGCCGGTGCGGCTGCGCGAACAGCTCGCGGCCGTCCTGCCCTCGTACATGGTGCCCGCCCGCCTGATCCGCCTGGACACGATGCCGCTCACCGCCAACGGCAAGATCGACAAGAAGGAACTGGCCCAGCGCGCCGTGGACTCGGCGGCGCAGGCGCCGGTGGCGGGCCCCGAACTGCCGGCGACCGACACCGAGCGCCACCTGGCCGAACTGTGGAGCACGGCGCTGAAGGTGCCGGTCCACCGGATCGCCCGCGACGCGCACTTCTTCGAACTCGGCGGCACCTCGCTGACCGCGGTGCGGCTCGCCATCGGCCTCGAACGGCTCGTCACGGTGGTCGAACTGGCCACCCACCCCGTCCTCGCCGACCTCGCGGAATTCCTCGACCGGCGCATGGCCGAACGCCTGGCGACGGCCGCGGTCTGACGTCCACCGGGCCCCGGACCCCGGGGCCCCCGCGGGCCCCGGCGGGGCCCCGGCGGCGGCCCGTGTCGCCCGGCCGAACCCCCACCCCCCGCTCCGTACCGAGAAGGAGACCGGAAGATGACCTCCCTGCTAGACCTCACGGCCCCCGTGCCCGAGGCCCGGCCCGGGCGGCCGGCGGTGATCACCGCCGAGGCCGACGGGGCCCCGCTGTCCTGGGCGGCGGCGCACCGCGCGACCGTGCGCGGCGTCCTCGACGAGTGCGGCGCCGTCGTGGTGCGCGGACTCGACCCCCGCACCCCCGAGGCCGTCGCCGCGATCGCGGCCGCGCTCGGCATCGAGGCGATGGCGGAGCGCGAGGCCTTCGCCCCGCGCCGCGTCCTCGCCCCCGGCGCCCTGTCCTCCTCCGAGTGGCCCTCCGACGAGCCCATGTGCATGCACCACGAGGTGAGTTACGCCGCCGAGGTGCCCTCCGTCGCTCTCTTCGGCTGTCTGACCGCGCCCGCCTCCGGCGGCGCCACCGCCGTCGCGGACTCCCAGGAGGTGCTGCGGGCGCTGCCCGCCGAACTGGTCGAGCGGTTCGCCCGCGACGGCTGGCAGCTGACCCGCACCTACCGCGAGGTCGGCGTCTCCTGGACCGAGGCGTTCGGGACCGAGAACCCCGCCGAGGTGGCCGCGTACTGCGACCGCGAGGGGATCGCCCACGAGTGGCTGCCCGACGCGGCGCTGCGCACCCGCCAGCGGCGCTCCGCGGTCACCGACCACCCGGGCAACGGGCGCCCCGTCTGGTTCAACCAGATCGCCTTCCTCAACGAGCTGACGCTCGACCCCATGGTCCGCGAGTACCTGACCGACGTCTACGGGCCGGACTCGCTGCCCTTCAACACGGCGTACGGCGACGGCACCCCGATCCCGCCCGAGGTCATCGAGACCCTCAACCGGGCCTACCAGGACGCCACCCACCGCGAGCCGTGGCGCACCGGCGACGTGCTGATCGTGGACAACCTGCGGATGGCGCACAGCCGGGAGCCCTACGAGGGCGACCGCGAGATCGTCGTGGTCCTCGGCGACCCGGTCCGCCTCCCGGGCCACGTCCTCGCCCCCTGACCGGGCCGCCACCGCGCCCCGCCCGCCCCGCCCACCCCGAGGAGAGAACCCCCATGTCTTCAAGCACCGCGGCCCCGCCCGCCTTCGCCGTGATCTCCGGCGCGGAGGTCGACCGGGTGCTCGCCGGCCGGCACCGGGAGGTCACCGGCATCGTCGAGGCGGCCTACCGCGTCCACGGCGCCGGCGCCACCGTCAACCCGCCGTCGTACTTCCTGCGCTTCCCCGACCGGCCCAGCTCCCGGATCATCGCCCTGCCCGCCTCGCTCGGCGGGGAGAACGCCGTCGACGGGCTGAAGTGGATCTCCAGCTTCCCCGAGAACGTCGCGGCCGGCCTGCCGCGCGCCTCAGCCGTGCTGATCCTCAACGACCCTGCCACCGGCTACCCGCTGGCCTGCCTGGAGAGCTCCATCATCAGCGCCGCCCGTACCGCGGCCTCGGCCGCGCTCGCCGCGGCGAAGCTCTCCGAAGGCCGCGAACGCCCCCGGCGCGTGGGCTTCTTCGGCGTCGGCCTGATCGCCCGCTACATCCACGCCTTCCTCGCCGGCACCGGCTGGGAGTTCGAGGCCGCCGGCGTGTACGACCTGAGCCGCGACCACGCCCAGGGGTTCGCCGACTACCTGCACCGCGCCGGCACCCCCGGCGAGGTCACCGTCCACGACGGCGCGGAGGAGCTGATCCGCTCCAGCGACCTCGTCGTCTTCGCCACCGTCGCGGGCGAACCGCACGTCCAGGACCCCGACTGGTTCGGCCACAACCCGCTGGTGCTGCACGTGTCGCTGCGCGACCTGGCGCCCGAGGTGGTGCTCGCCGCGACCAACGTCGTCGACGACGTCGAGCACTGCTTGAAGGCCGGCACCTCGCTCCACCTCGCCGAACAGCGCGTGGGCAACCGTGACTTCGTGCACGGGACCCTCCACGACGTCCTGGACGGCACCCTCCGACCGCCCGCTGACCGACCGGTGATCTTCTCCCCGTTCGGACTCGGGATTCTCGACCTCGCGCTCGGCAAACACGTCTACGACACCGTGCGCGAGGCGGGCGAACTGTCCGTCGTCGACGGCTTCTTCCACGAGATGCGCCGTTACGGCTGACCCGCCCGCCATTCTCAGCCTCACCTCTAAGGGCGGGAGGACCCATGCCGATCATCTCGGCCCCGCAGGAATTCAACGAGGACGATCTCTACGTCGACCTCGGGCCGGTTCTCGGTACACCGGTCTATCTCAAATGCGAAGGATTCAATTTCAGCGGATCAATCAAGCAGAAGGCCGCCCTCTCCATGATCGAGGCGGCCGAGGAGAGCGGGGTGCTGACCGAGGACTCCATCCTCGTCGAATCCTCCTCCGGAAACCTCGGCGTCGCGCTCAGCATGATCGCGGCCAGCAAGGGACGACGCTTCCTGTGCGTCACCGACTCGCGCTGCAACCTCGCGTCCCGGCGCCTCATGGAGGCGTTCGGCGCGGAGGTCCGCATCGTCACCGAACCCGACCCGGAAGGGGGATTCCTCGGCGCCAGGCTCAACCTGGTGCGCCGGCTGTGCGACACCGACTCCCGGCACGTATGGCTCAACCAGTACCTCAACGCCAACAACTGGCGGGCCCACTACCGCTGGACCGCCCCGCCGATCGCCCAGCGCTTCCCCGGCGTGGACGTGCTCTTCATCGGGGCCGGCACCACCGGCACCCTGATGGGCAGCGCCCGCTGGTTCAAGGAACACCGCCCCGAGGTGCGGATCGTCGCCGTCGACAGCGTCGGCTCGGTCACCTTCGGCCACCCGGCGGGACCCCGGATGCTCCCCGGCCTCGGCGCGGGCGTACGGCCGCCGCTGCTCGACGAGTCCTTCGTCGACGACGTGGTGGTCGTCCCCGAGTCCGAGACGGTCCGCATGTGCCACCGCCTCGCCGCCCGCGGCTTCCTGTTCGGCGGCTCCACCGGCACCGTCGTCGCCGGAGCCTCCGAGTGGCTCTCCCGGCACGGAGGGGAGCGCGGCGGTCTGGTCTCGGTGGCGATCTCCCCGGACCTCGGCGAGCGCTACCTCGACACCGTCTACCAGAGCAACTGGGTGCGCGGCGTGTACGGCGACGAGCTGGCGGACACCGCCGCCGAACCCGCCGTCGGATCCGCCGCGTGAACCCGGTACCCGGTACGCGCCGGGTACCTCCACCACACCGTTTCTGAAGGGAACGACGATGAGCAACCCGTTCGACGACCCCGAGGGCCGCTACCACGTCCTCGTCAACGACGAGGGCCAGTACTCCCTGTGGCCGTCCTTCGCCGAGGTCCCCGCCGGCTGGCAGGCCGTCCTGGAGGACGCCGGCCACGACGAGAGCCAGGCCTACGTCGCCGCGCACTGGACCGACATGCGTCCGCGCTCCGTCATCGAGGCGATGGCCAGTGCGGGCTGACACCACCACCCCGCCGACCGCCCACAGCCGGCTGATGGACCTGCTCGCCGACCGCACGGCCGGCCACCGCGTCCTGCGCCACGCCCCGGAGGGCGCCACCGAGGCGGCGAGCCTGCTGCGCGGACACCCGCTGCGGCAGGCCGCCAAGTCCATCGTCCTCCGGGTCGCCCGGGGCCGCTCGGCGCGCCGCTACGTGCTCGCCGTGGTCCCGGGCGACCGGCGGGTCGACACCGAAGCCGTCGGCGCCCTCGCCGGCGGCGGCCGGGCCGGCTTCGCCGACCGCGCCACCGCGGAACGGCTCACGGGCTGCGTCAGCGGCTCGATCGTGCCCTTCTCCTTCGACCCCCGGCTCCACCTCCTCGTCGACCGCGACCTGCTCGACGAGGACGAGATCTACTTCAACGCCGCCCGCCTCGACCGGTCCGTGGCCCTCTCCACCCGGACCTACCGGCGCATCGCCGCCCCCCTGGTGGCGGCGATCAGCGACCGCGGCACAGCCCAGAAAGGGATGAGTACATGACCCTGGCACTCGACAAGCCCCTCGCCGGCTCCCCGGGCGGCGCCGTGACCGTCGGCCCGCAGGACGCCGCCCGGGTCGGCGAGATCGCCCGCGCCCTCGCCCCCGTCGCCGACGGCCGCATCGACACCCCCGAATGGGTCGACGCCGCCCGCACCGCCTGGTGCGACCTGCCCGTCGGCCTGCGCCGGGCCCTGCGCTCCTTCCGCCGCGACTCCGGCCCCTCCGGCGCCCTGCTGGTCCGCGGCCTGCCGGTCGGCGAGGAGACGCTGCCCGAGACCCCGACCGTCCGCGGCTCCGTCCAGCGCACCGCCGACGTCGCCGCCGCCGTCCTGCTGATGGTCGCCTCCGGCCTCGGCGACCCGGCCGCCTTCCGCCCCGAGAAGACCGGCGCGCTCGTCCAGGACGTCGTCCCGGTACCCGGCCAGGAGGACTTCCAGGGCAACGCCGGATCGGTCCTGCTCTCCTTCCACACCGAGAACGCCTTCCACCCCCACCGCCCCGACTTCGTGATGCTGCTGTGCCTGCGCGCCGACCACGAAGGGGTCGCCGGACTGCGCACCGCCTGCGTCCGCCAGGTCCTCCCCCTGCTGTCCGACACCAGCCGGGCGGCCCTGCAGAAGGAGGAGTTCGTCACCGAGGCCCCGCCCTCCTTCGGCTCCGTCCCCGGCGCCGCCGCACCGCACGCGGTGCTCACGGGAGCGGCCGACGACCCCGACGTCCGGGTCGACTTCGCGGCCACCCGCGCCACCACCCGCCGCGCCCAGAGCGCCCTGGACGAGCTCAACCGGCTCTTCGACCTGACCGCGCAGACGATCCGCCTCACCCCCGGTGACCTGGCCATCGTCGACAACCGGGTCACCGTCCACGGCCGTACGTCCTTCCGCCCGCGCTACGACGGCCAGGACCGCTGGCTCCAGCGCAGCTTCGTCCTGACCGACCTGCGCCGGTCGCGCGGTCTGCGGGCCCAGGACGGCTACGTACTCGACTGAGCGGACCCCTCCGCTGACGCACCAAGGAATGAGAGCCCGTGACCACCCTGCTCGAACCACCGACCCCGGCCGCCGCGCCCGGGCCGGCGCCCATCGACGTACACGTCGAGGAGACGCCGCTGCCGGACCACGAACCGCTCGACCTCTACACGGCCCTGTGCGAGCGGTTCGGCAGCGAGGACGTCTACGTCCTGGAGAGCCCCGCCGGGCCGCTCCAGGACCGCAGCTCGGCCGTCGTCGGCTACGGCCGGCTCGCCGAGATCGAGGTCCACGCCTCCCACCTGCTGATCCGGGGCTGCGACGGACTGACCCGCGCGCTGCTCGGCGTCGCCGACCGCATGGGGATGCCGGCCCTCGGGCCGGCCGCGCGCGGGCTCACCCACCCCGGCCTGCTCTGGGAGTTCCTCGGCGCCGCCCAGCGGCTCTTCACCGTCCACACCCGGGTACCGGCCGCGGGCTTCGCGTTCGGCTTCCTCGCCACGGTCGGGTACGGGGCCGCCTGGCACATGGAGGAGCTGCCCGAGCGGCCCGCGGACACCGGGGGACCCGACTGCGTCCTCACCCTCTTCCGCGACACCGTCCACTACGACCTCGCCGCGCACGAGGTCCGCCACCTGCGGGCGCACGCCGCGGAGTTCCCGCCGGCCGCCGCGTACGACCTGACGGCGGCCGCCCTCCGGCCGCCGTCCGGCGACCCCGTCCCCGAGGCCCCCGAGCCGCACTCGGTGCGCGACAGCACCGACAAGGAGACCTTCCTCGCCCGGGCCGGGCGCTGCCTCCACCACATCGGCATCGGGGACGTCTACCAGATCCAGATCGGCCACAGCATCGAGGTCGCCACCGACCTCGACCCCCTCCAGGTCTACCGGCGGCTGCGCGCCCGCAACCCCTCGCCGTACATGTACCTGGTGCCGCGATCCGGCACCACCCTGATCGGCGCCAGCCCCGAGATGCTCTACGCCGACGACGGCGAGCGCATCGTGATGCGGCCCATCGCGGGCACGGCCCCGCGCAGCGGCGACCGGGAGACCGACGAGCGGCGCATCGCCGCCCTGCGCGCCGACGAGAAGGAACGGGCCGAGCACACCATGCTCGTGGACCTGTGCCGCAACGACATCGGACGGGTCTGCCGGGAGCAGACCCTGGAGACCGAGGGGCTGATGACGGTCGAGACGTACTCGCACGTCTTCCACCTCGTCTCCACCGTCAGCGGCCGGCTCGACCGCACCCACGACACCTGGTCCGTGCTGCGGGCCTCCTTCCCGGCGGGCACCGTCACCGGGGCGCCGAAGATCCGGGCCATGGAACTGATCCAGGACCTGGAGGACCAGCCGCGCGGGATGTACGCCGGCGCGGTCGGCCTCGTGGACCTCCGCGGCTGGAGCCGGTTCGCCCTGTGCATCAGGACCGTGGTCCACGACGGCACCACCTACCGCACCCAGAGCTGCGCGGGCATCGTCGCCGACTCCTCGCCCGAGGCGGAATGGCACGAGACCCTGCACAAGATGGGCGCCGCCCACTGGGCGCTGACCGGAAAGGAACTGCTGCCGTGAAGGTCCTCGTGGTCGACGCCTACGACAGCTTCACCCACATCATCGACCAGTACCTGCGCGGCCTGGGCGCCGACACCGAGGTGGTGCGCTCCGGCACCAGGAGCGTCAACGACCTGGTCGCCCTCGACGCGGACGCCGTCGTCCTCGGCCCCGGCCCCGGCCACCCCGCCGACTCCGGCCACGTCGAGCTCGTCCGCACCTTCGGCGGCCGGACCCCGCTGCTCGGCATCTGCCTGGGCCACCAGGCGATCGGACTGGCCCACGGCGCCCGGGTGGAGGTCGCGGACCGGGTCCGGCACGGCAAGACCAGTGTCGTACGCCAGGACGGGACCGGTCTGTACGAAGGGATCGGGCCCCGGATGACGGTGGCCCGCTACCACTCCCTGGTTGTGGCCGAGCCGCTGCCCGAGACCCTGCGGGCGACCGGCCACGCCGAGGACGACGGGTGCGTGATGTCGCTGCGGCACCGCACCCTGCCCATCTGGGGCGTGCAGTTCCACCCGGAGAGCGTGGCCACCTCGGGCGGCATGCGGCTCCTGGAGAACTTCCTGACCGCCGCCCGGCGGTACGCCCCCGCGCACGCGTGACCCTCCGCCCGTGCGTCGTTCCCCCCGATCGCCCCGCACTCCTCACGGGTGCGGGGCGAAGGAAGTGGTCCCCATGCGGATTGTGATCGTCGAAGGCTCGGCCGTCCTGAGGGCGGGCCTGGCCCAGGTACTGGACGGCGGCGGACGCCAGGTGGCCGCCGCCGTCCCCGGCGGGGCCGCGCTGCCCGCCCTGGTCCGCCGGCACCGGCCCGACGCCGTGCTCGTCAACGCCGGCCGCGCCGGCGGCGGCGACCTGGTGGAGGCGGTGGTCGCGGCCCGCCGCGAGCTGCCCTCCACCGCGGCGCTGCTCTACAGCACGGCCCCCGAACCCGCCCTGGCCGCACGGCTGTTCGCCGGCGGCGAGCGGGGCGCCGGCTTCGTGCTCCAGGAGCACGTCACCGAGCCGGAGTTCCTCTTCGACGCCCTGGAGCGGGTGGCCGCCGGGGAGCCGGTCGTCGACCCGAGGGCGGTGGGCGTCCTCGCGCCGCTGTTCCGTCCCGCCGGCCCGGCGGCCGGGGACGACCTGGCCTCGCTGAGCGGCCGGGAGCGGGACGTGCTGCGCCTCATGGCCCTGGGGCGCACCAACAGCGCCATCGCCGACGAGCTGTGCGTCTCCGCCGGGACGGTGGAGAAGCGGGCCGCCGCGGTCTTCGGCAAGCTGGGCCTCCCGGCGGACGACCGCGACAACCGCCGGGTCCTCGCGGTGCTGCGCTTCCTCGCCGCCCTGCCCCCCGGCACCCCCGCCGCGGCCCCGGCCCCCGTACCGGCCCGCCGCACGGCCCCCCGCCCGGCCCTCCTGGCGAGGGCGGCCTAGCAATCCGGCCCCCCTCGTGGCTGTGCCCCCGACGGATCCGTCCGTCGGGGGCACAGCCATGCGGGGGAGTGGTGCGGCAGTGGGCCGTCACCGCTCCCGGCCGAGGTGGCGGCGTACGGCGGCGCGCTGCCAGTTGGTGGTGTGGATGACGGCCCAGGGCATCACGAAGAAGGCCACCACGCCGGCGGCGAAGTGCAGTGCCACCGCCCCGAGCGGGGTCGGGCCGCCCCACGCGGGCGTGGGGTACGGCGTCCAGCCCCAGATCGGGTACGTGAGGTTGCGCGCGCAGACGATGACCCAGCCGGCCGCGGCCGCGAAGGACAGCGTCGACAGGAGCATGTTGACGACGAAGAACGCCAGACCGTGCCGTACGCGTCCGCCCTCGCGGGGCGCGACGGTCTCGCCGAAGAAGACCCGCAGCCGCATCCGTTCGAAGGCGGGGCCGCCCAGCGCGATGGCGCCCAGGGCCACGACCAGGACGACCGGGCCGAGTTGGGGGTGGCCGTGTTCCTGGGCCGCCTTCATCACGTACTGGAGCGAGAGGACGAGGGCGAAGGTGAGCGGGAGCAGCAGCGCGAACAGCATGTGCCGCCAGGTGTCGCGGCGGAACGGCAGGGACAGCAGAGCCGCGAACCCGGAGCGGGTGGCGTGGGCCATGGTGGACGTCCTTTCCTGGAAACGGGAAAAGCGCCTTCCGCGCGGGGCGGAAGGCGAGGGGGGCGGTACGGGGCGGAGCGAGGGGGTGCGCCGGGGGAGGGGCCGGTGGGGGACGACCCCTCCCCGGGCGGGTATCAGGCGGCGGTGGGCGTCACCCGCCGGTCGGGAACGGGGCGGACGGCCGCGCCGCGCTCGGTGCGCGCCAGGGAGAGCAGCTGGAGGGCGATCGCGGTGCCCGGCCGGCCGAGGGCCTCGTGGTACTGGCTGAGCACCTCGTTCTCGTGGGCCAGCTGGAACTCCCGCAGCCCGGCCAGTCGCCGCAGGACGCGCAGCTGCTCGCAGGTGGCGTTGCGCTCGTGGATCAGTTCCATGATCTCCTGGTCCAGGGAGGCCAGGTGTGCCTTGCGCTCGGTGATCCGGGCGGTGCCGATCGGGGACATGTCAGACCTCCACAGGGGTGCTGTTGGCGAGGATGCGGGGGGCGGCGCCCTCGGACGAGGGCCGGGCCGCGGGAACGAAGGGTCGGGGGGCGGTGTCGGCGGCGGCCGGAGCGGCCGTGCCGAGCACCTTCAGGAGCGGGCCGGTCATGGCCGTGGTGGCCAGGGCCGTCACGACGAGCACGGTCAGGCCCGCGGAGCTGATGAGGTGGGCCTGCCAGCCGATCCCGGCCACCACCAGCTCGGTGACGCCCCGGCAGTTCATCAGCGCGCCGAAGCGCAGTGCCTGCGTGCGGGGCATTCCGAAGACCCATGCCGCACCGCCCGCCCCGAGGAACTTCCCCAGGGAGGCGGCGAGCACGACGCCGATGAGGACCAGCCAGTGCCCGGCGCCGAGCCCGAGCTCGCCGAGGGAGACGGTGAGCCCGACGCCGGCGAAGAACAGGGGCAGCAGCACCGCCTGGGTGAAGCCCTGGAGCTGCCGCTGCATCCGGGCGGCGGCAGCGGAGCCGCGGGGGACCGCCATCCCGAAGAGGAAGGCGCCGATCACCGGGTGCAGGCCGATGATCTGCGTCAGCCCCGCGTAGCCGAACGCGCCGGCGAGCAGCAGCGGCAGCACCAGGCGTCCGGTGTGGCCGTCGCCCTCGGTCCGTCGCAGGAGGACCGTGAGCAGCGGATGGACGAACATCCGGGTGCAGGCGACGAGCACGAGGAGCAGGCAGGTGGTGAGTGCCATGTGGCCGGTGCCGCCTTTGCCGGCGGCGCCGCCGAAGGCGAGCACGGCGGTCAGCACCAGCCAGGCGAGGCCGTCCCCGAACGCGGCCGTGACCAGGGCGAACGACCCCAGCTTGGTCGTGTCCAGGCGGCTGTCGACGAGGACGCGGGCGAGGACCGGCAGCGCGGTGACCGACAGGGCGAGCCCGAAGAACAGCACGTAGCCGGCGTCATCCGGTGCCGAGCCCCGCAGCATGCCGGGTGCCAGCACCGCGATGGCCGCCCCCGCGAGGAACGGCAGACCCATGCCGCCGAGGACCGCGGCCCCGACGGCCGTCCGCCCGGACCGCACTCGTTGCGGGCGCAGTTCGCACCCGAGCAGGAACATGAAGGTCACCAGGCCCAGCTGCGCGGTGGTGGTGAGCGCCGAGGTGACCTGGGCGGGGAGCAGCCAGGCGGCGGCGTCCGGCCAGACCCAGCCGAGTGCCGAGGGCCCCAGCAGCAGACCGCCGAGGATCTCCCCGATGACCGGGGCCTGGCCGAGCCTGCCCAGCAGCGATCCGAGCAGATGGCTGACGAGGATCACCACGGCCGCGGCGATCAGGAACCGGGCCACGGGATCCGCGTCCGGCGCGGTCATGACCCGGGCTCCGCGGGTGGAGCCTTCCACGCGATGGGACGGGGCACGGCGCTCTCGTCCGTACGCCCGTCCGCAAAGTCACCGATCACGCTGCATCTCCTGTTCGGGATGTCCGGTTGCCCGGAACGATGCAGCGAAGCTATCGGTGCGCGATTTCCTTTCGTTATCGCAGTCTTTCGGCCACGATTTCCGCGCCGGGGCGCACGTACGGAGTTATGGAATCCGCCCCCAGAACTGCGAGGGCCCCGAAGCAGCCGTCGATCCTCGGGAGATCGACCATGGCGGGAAAGGGCCGGTCGGAGGTCTCGGCGCCGTGCCACGACAGCACGGCGGGCGGCCGACCGGCGGGGCTGACGGTGAAGGAGTCCATGGGAGTGTTCAGCCCCTCGCCGGTCGCCTTGAGGACCGCTTCCTTACGGGTCCACAGCGTCAGGCAGGCCCCGGCCCGCTCCGCGACGGGCAGCGCCTCGACGGCCGCCTGCTCCTCGGGCGTGAGCACGAGCGCGTACTCGACGGGGATGCCCGGCTCCTCGGGCGTGACGAACTGCTCCACGTCCACACCGAGGGGATGCCCGTCGGCCATGGCCACCGCGACCAGATCGCCGGAGTGCGAGATCGACAGCTCCCAGCCGGCCGCCTCGCCGATGACCTGCGGCTTGCCGTGCGCCCCGCCGCAGCCGGCGCACCGGGTGCGCAGGCGGACCGCGTCCGGCGCGAGGCCGGTGAGGGAACCCAGGGCGCTCCGGGCGAGCACGCGGCCCGTGACGAACAGGGAGAGGTCCCGCTCGTGCACGAAGCCGGAGCAGCGGGCCCGCTCGGCCTCGTCGAGCAGGCCGAAGTGGCGTTCGGGCCGCGGCAGCCGCCGCGACACCCACACGTGACATGTGACGGTGCGTGCCGAGGACGGCTGCAGCGGGGTCCCGTGAACCGTCATGGGCATCATGCGCGCGCTCCTCGCCTCCGTGGGCGGCAGGGGCCCGCCACCAGGGTCAATGGTGGCGCCCGCGGGCCCCGCGCAATAGCCGGATAACCTCCGGGCACACGGAGGTTATCCCCCCTGGACAGGGCTTTATCGTCCGTGCTTCGCCCGCGAAGCGGAGACGATAACGAGCCGAAGTCGGGTCCTCCTAGTGTTTTGCTCGAACCGGGGGACACCGCGACGGAAACGACGGCGGCCACCCCGACAGACTTTCCAACAGGGGGAATGAGCACCATGAAGTTCACGCGGAGCAATCGCATCCGGAAGACCGCGGGCCTGGCCTTCGCCGCCGTGGCGGTCGTCGCCGCCGTACAGGCCGGCGCCGCGGATGCGGGGTCCGCCGCCGACGGCGGTACCGTCCGGGTGGTCGCGGACACGGCCCCGGCCGCCCCGGCCGTCCCCCCCACCAGCCCGGTCCCGGGCAGCGAGGACTGGGGCTGAGATGGCCTTCGGACGTGACGGCCGCACACCGGCCGTCCCCGGGAACCGCTCCTGGCCCCGCCTCCTCGACACCGTGCTGCGCGGCCGGGACCTGACCGCGGCCGACACGGCCTGGCTGATGGACACCGTCATGCGCGGGGAGGCCACCCCGGCCCAGATCGCCGGGATCCTCGTCGCCCTGCGCGCCAAGGGGGAGACGGTGGGGGAACTGGAGGGGCTCGCGCACGGCATGCTGGCACACGCCACCCCGCTGCGGGTGGCCGGGAACACCGTCGACATCGTCGGCACCGGCGGCGACGGCGCCGACAGCGTCAACATCTCCACCATGGCCGCGATCGTCGCCGCCGGGGCCGGCGCCCGGATCGTCAAGCACGGCAACCGGGCGTCCAGTTCGCGCTCGGGCTCCGCGGACGTCCTCGAAGAGCTCGGGGTGGTGCTGCGGCTGCCCGCGGACCGGGTCGCCGCACTCGCCGAGACCGCCGGCATCACCTTCTGCTTCGCACCGGACTTCCACCCCGCGATGCGGCACGCCGCGGCACCCCGCCGGGAACTGGGCATCCCCACGATCTTCAACGCCCTGGGCCCGCTCACCAATCCGGCCCGGCCGCGCACGCTGGCCGTCGGCGTCGCCGACGTCCGGCTCGCCCCGCTGATCGCCGGGGTCCTCGCCCGGCGCGGCGTCAACGCCCTGGTCTTCCGGGGCGACGACGGGCTGGACGAGCTGACCGTCACCACCACCTCACGGGTGTGGTCCGTCGCCGCGGGCGAGGTCCGCGAGGAGGGCTTCGACCCGAGGGAGGTCGGCCTGCCGCTCTCCGGGGCCGAGGCGCTGCGCGGCGGCGACGCCGCCCACAACGCCGCGGTGGCGCGCCGGCTCCTCGCCGGGGAGCGGGGGCCGGTCCGTGACGCGGTGCTGCTCTCGGCGGCGGCGGCCCTGGCGGCCGGCGCCCCGTCCGCCCGTCCGCTGGCCGACCGGCTGGTCCCCGCCCTCGCGGCGGCGGCCCGCGCGGTGGACTCGGGCGCGGCCGCCGCGGTGCTGGCGCGGTGGGTGGCGCGGAGCAACTCCCCGGCGCGGGGGCAGGACCACGCCGCGGCCGCGTAGCGCGGCGGCGGCGGGCAGGGAGTACGGCCGTGGGCCGGGCGGAAGCCCGGCCCACGGGCATGTCCGGCCGGGCACTCCCCGTACGGGCTCAGACGGGCAGGCCCGTCGGCTCCTTGATGCGCTTCATGATGATCTGCGAGTTGACCTCGGTGACCCCGGAGAGGGCCGTGAGACGTTCGATCCACAGGCGCTCGTACGCCCGCAGGTCGGTGACGGCGATGCGCAGCAGGCAGCCGGGGCTGCCGAAGAGGCGGTAGGCCTCGATCACGTCCGGGATGTCCTGGAGCGCCGCCTCGAACGCCTCGACCGCCTCCCGGTCGCGCCGGACCTCCACCGACACCAGGACCTCGAACCCGCGGCCCACCGCCTCCGGGTCGATCACCGCGCGGTAGCCCTGGATCACCCCGTCCTGCTCCAGCTGCCGGACCCGGCGCATGCAGGGCGAGGGGGTCAGACCGACCCGCTGGGCCAGCTCCTGGTTGCTGAGCCGTCCGTCGCGCTGGAGCTCGCGCAAGATTTCACGATCGATGGCATCCATCGCGCAATTATCCCCCACGATTTGGCATGCCCGTCTTATAACACGCAATCGCATTGCGCGTAGATCTCACTATCATTGCCCTTTCTAGGAACTTTGTGCGATCCCCGGTCCGGGGGGGTCCAGACAACAGGGAAGGGTGGCCATGGGGCGCATCGTCGTCATCAGCACCGGCGGGACGATAGCCAGCCGGTGGACGGGCTCGGGCTTCGCCGCCGAGGCCGGCGGCCGCGAGGTCATGGCCACCGCGCCGCTGCCCGAGGGCATCACCGTCGAGGTCGTCGACCTCTTCAGCGTGAACAGCCCCCGCCTCACCACCGCCCACCAGCTGACCCTGCTGCGCACCGTCCACGAGGTCCTCGCCGACCCGGCCGTCGACGGCATCGTCGTCACCCACGGCACGGACACCCTGGAGGAGTCCGCGTTCCTCGTGGACCTGCACCACCACGACGCCCGCAGCGTCGTCTTCACCGGCTCGCAGCTGCCCATGGGCTCCACCGAGGGCGACGGCCCCGGCAACCTCTACGACGCCCTGCTCACCGCCGCGACCACACGCGGACTCGGCGTCCTGATCGCCTTCGCGGGCCGCGTCCACGCCGCCCGCGGCACCATGAAGACCCAGGCCGTGGCCCTGGACGCGTTCGCCGACCCTTCCCGGGAAGTACTCGGCAAGATCGGCTTCGGCAAGGTCACCGTGCTGCGCAGCCCCCGCCGGCCGCAGGCCCTGCCGCTGCCCGCGATGCCGGAGCTCCCGCCGCGCGTGGACATGGTGATGCACCACGCCGACGGCGACCCGGTGCTCCTGAACGCCGCCGTCGCGGCCGGCGCCCGGGGCGTCGTCCTCGTCGGCACCGGCGCCGGCAACGCCACCCCCGAGATCGTCGACGCGGTCCGGGAGGCCGTGGCCCGCGGCGTCCTCGTCGCCCTGACCACCCGCGTCCCGGCCGGCCCGGTCACCGAGATCTACACCCACGGCGGCGCCGTCGACCTCGTCGCCGCCGGAGCCGTCCCCACCGGCACCCTGCGCGCCGGCCAGGCCCGCATCGCGGTCCTCTCCGCCCTCCTGGCCTCCGAGAACCCGGTCGAGCAGTCCCGCATCCTCCGCGCGGCCCTCGCGGAGGAGGACCCGGTCCTCGTCGACGCCTAGGTCGTCTCTTTCGGATCTTGCCGGGCGGCGCGGGCCAGGCAAGATCCGGAAGAGACGGCCTAGCCGTTCCGGCCCGCCCGTGTCCCGGGCGCCATAGGATTCCCCCGCAACGATCACGACGTCGCGGGGGGACGCGCAGATGGAGCCCGGGATCATCGGCAGCCGGCTGGCCTCGGCGGCCATCGGCCCGCTCGTCAGGAAGCTCTTCGTCACGGAGGGCCCCGGCGCGGGCCTCGTCGACAAGCCGATCAGGATCTCCGGCTACGTCTCGTTCCGCGGCGAGAAGCGGACCCTGACGGAGTCCGATCTGCGCGGCCTCGCCGGGAAGCTGGTCCGCCAGGCGCTGCGCCACGGCGAACGCCCCGTCACCGCCGGCGAACAGCGGGCGGTGGCCGACGCCCTCGCCACCACCCTGCACTCCCTCGGCGACCTGACGCTCAGCGACGTGGAGGCGGTCCGCCTCGGCGCGGCCGCGTTCGCCCGCGCGCTGCGGGCCGCCGCCGACCGCCCCGAACGCGAACTCACCGCCGACGGCACGTACTTCTACGAGCGGCTGCTGGACGCCGCCTGCCTGCACATCCTGCACTTCTTCATCCAGCGCTCGACGTTCGTCGCCCACGCGCTGGTGGAGCAGACCCGGGGCATCGCCGAACTGACCGCCAAAGTCGACGAGTTGATCCGCCGCGACCCCCTCCCGGGCGTGCGGGACGCGGCGTTCGAGGCGGAGTACCTGCCGTACGTCGCCCGCAAGCACGCGAAGCTGACCATCTACGGCATCGACCTCACCGGCACCCCGGCACGGTGGCCGCTGGACGCGGCGTACCTGAGCCTGGAGGCCACCGGACTGAACGGCCTGACGCCGGTCCCGGCCGGGGACCTCGACCCGGACGCCCCGTACGACTTCCCCTCGGGCGTGTTCCAGGTGGACGGTCCCGTCGACGCCGACCGGGCCGAGCAGCTCCTCAAGGCCCTCGCCCACGCCCCCACGGCGCAACCCGCCGACCAGGCACTGGCCGGCAGCCGTCGCGTCCTGCTGCGCGGCGAGGCGGGATCCGGCAAGACCACCCTCGTGCAGTGGCTGGCCGTCTCAGCCGCCCGCCAGGACCTCCCGCCGCAGATGGCGTACCTGGAGGACCGCGTCCCCTTCGTCCTGCCCCTGCGCACCCTCACCCGCCACGGCGAACGGCTCCCCGCACCCCGTGACTTCCTCACCGCCGCCGACTGCCCGCTCGGCGGCGGCCAGCCCGACGGCTGGGCGCACCGGGTGCTCTCCGCAGGCCGCGGCCTGATCCTCGTCGACGGCATCGACGAGGTCCCCGACGCCGAGCGCGCGCGGACGCGCACCTGGCTGCGGGACCTGATGGACCTCTACGACGGCGACAACCGCTGGCTCGTCACCTCCCGCCCCTCCGCCGTCGGCGCGGACTGGCTCGGCGAGGAGGGCTTCACCGAGCTGACGCTCTCCGCGATGGGCCCCGCCGAGACCGCCACCTTCATCAGGCGCTGGCACGCGGCGGCCCGCCAGGGCACCGACGAGGACAAGGAGCTGGAGGCGTACGAGGCCCAGCTCCTCACCGCCGTACGCCTCAAGCCGGATCTCGGCCGCCTCGCCACCAACCCCCTGATGTGCGGCCTGATCTGCGCCCTGCACCGCGACCGGCGCGGCTACCTCCCCCACGGCCGCAAGGACCTCTACGAGGCCGCCCTCTCCATGCTCGTCAGCCGCCGCGACCGCGAGCGGGACATGCGCGTGCCCGACCTCCGGGAGGAGCCGCAGCTCGACCTGCTCCAGCGGCTGGCCTACTGGCTGATCAAGAACGGCCGCACGGTGATGGACCGTTCCCGGGCCGAGGACATCATCGCCCGGGCGCTGCCCGCCGTCCCGGAGGCGGCGGCCCTGGGCGACGCCCCCGCGGTCTTCGAGCACTTCCTCCAGCGCAGCGGCCTGCTCCGCGAACCGGGCCCCGACACCGTGGACTTCGTCCACCGCACCTTCCAGGACTTCCTGGGCGCCCGGGCGGCCGTGGAGGAGGGCGACTTCGGCCTGCTGATCGCCCACGCCGGCGACGACCAGTGGGAGGACGTCATCCGCATGGCCGTCGCCCTCGCCCGCCCGGCCGAACGCGTGACGATCTTCCACGACCTGCTCGCCCTGGGCGACGGCTCCGCCGACCGGCGCACCCAGGCGCGGATCTACCTCCTGGCGGCGGCCTGCCTGGAATCCGCGACGACACTCGCACCGGAAACGCGCGCGGAGGTGGAGGCCCGCACGGCCACCCTCATCCCACCCCGCAACGAGGACGAGGCCAGGGCCCTGGCGGAAGTCGGCCCGCTGATCCTCGGCCTGCTCCCCGGCCCGGACGTGCTCGACGAGATCGCGGCGTACCACGTGGTGATCGCGGCCTCGCACGTCGCCTCCGAGGCCGCTGTCTCCTTCCTGGCGCGGTTCGCGCGGCATCCCTCCCTCCCGGTCCGCGCCCAGCTCGTCTGGGCCTGGGCCCGGTTCAGCGGTACCGAGTACGGCGACGAGGTCATCGCGCGCCTCGACGCGACGGACCTCGTGTACACCGTGCAGTCCGACGAACAGCTCCTGGAGCTGGAACGCCTGGCGGTCCGGCCCGACCGCCTGGACATCCGGAGCAACGTGTCCGGGGCCGCCTTGGCGGCGTTCACCAGGCGGAACGACCCCACGGACATCCTGCTTTACGGCGCCACCCTGCCCGACCTGCGAGCCCTGGCGGGCCAGACCGCGCTGCGGGTCCTCACCATCAAGGGCTGCAGAGAACTGGTGGACCTCGCGGGGCTGGAGGGGCTGCCGCTCCGGCGTCTGATCGTCGAGACCTCCCGACCGGATCTCGACCTGAGCGCGCTGGCCGGGCTGAAGGAGTTGGAAAGCCTCCTGGTCGACGGCCCCGCCGCCTTGAGCTGGACGGCGCAGGAGCTGCCACGCGACGCCCCCTTGGCCGAACTCCTCATCACCGGCGATCCGGGTCCCGCGTTCGCGCTGCGCGGGCTCGGGGCACTGGCCGGCCTTCGGCGGCTGGTGCTCAACCCTTCGTCCTGGCCTAACACGACAGCCGAGTGGCGGGAGATCCTCGCCGCCCCCCTGACCTCCCTCAGGGTGTCCGCCACCTCGCTGGCCACGCTTCCCGCAGACGCGGTCCTGGCGGCCCTCACCCATCTGAGCCTCTACGGCGGAGGGGAGGAGACCGATCAGGCGGCCATCCGCCGGCTGCCCGTCGCCTTCCCCCGCCTGGAGATGCTCCACTTCTTTCGCGACCCGGCGGTGGCCGGTGAGATCGACATAGCGCCGCTGGCCGTGTTGCCCGCACTCCAGAGGGTGTATCTCCAGAGGGACCCCGACAGCCCTGACCGGATCCGAGGCGCGCACCTGCTGCCACCGTCCGTGGAGCTGTGCTGAGGGGCGGCTGCCCCCCAGCCGGGGGCATCAACCCCCCGCGAACGCCGCCAGGATCCGTTCCGCCGCCGACGTCGCGGTAATCGTGCCCGCTCGGACCCCCGCCTCCAGGGCAGGGGCCAGCTCGCGTACCGACGGGGCCGCCCGCAGGCGCTCCAGCAGCTCGTCGCGGACCATCGACCAGGTCCACTCCACCTGCTGCGCCGCCCGCTTCGCCGCCAGCCGGCCGCCCGCGTCCAGCAGGACCCGGTGCTGTTCCAGGCGGTTCCAGACCTCCTCCAGCCCCGTCGACTCCCGCGCGCTGCACGTCAGCACCGGCGGGGTCCACGCCGCGTCCGCCGGGTGCATCAGGCGCAGCGCGCCCGACAGTTCCCGGGCCGCCGCCTTCGCGTCGCGTTCGTGCGGGCCGTCCGCCTTGTTCACCGCGAGGACGTCCGCGAGTTCCAGGACGCCCTTCTTGATGCCCTGGAGCTGGTCGCCCGTACGGGCCAGGGACAGCAGGAGGAAGGAGTCGACCATGCCCGCGACCGTCGTCTCCGACTGCCCCACGCCCACCGTCTCCACCAGGACCACGTCGTATCCCGCCGCCTCCATCACGATCATCGACTCGCGCGTGGCCTTCGCGACCCCGCCCAGCGTGCCCGCCGAGGGGGAGGGGCGGACGAAGGCCGACGGGTCGACCGCGAGGCGCTCCATCCGGGTCTTGTCGCCCAGGATGGAGCCGCCCGTCCGCGTGGACGACGGGTCGACCGCCAGGACGGCGACCCGGTGCCCGAGGCCCGTCAGCATCGTGCCGAACGCGTCGATGAAGGTGGACTTGCCCACCCCCGGCACCCCGCTGATGCCGATCCGGCGCGCCTTGCCCGAGTGCGGCAGGAGCTCCGTCAGCAGCCGCTGCGCCAGCGCCCGGTGGTCGGCCCGGGTGGACTCGACGAGGGTGATGGCGCGCGCGATGTGCGCGCGCTTCCCGTCGAGCACGCCCTTCACGTACACATCGATGTCGATCTTCGGGGGCATCCCGCGTCCGCCTACAGCTCGTGGCCCAGGTCCGCGGCGAGCCGCGTCACCAGGTCGTGCGCCGCGTCCGGGATGACCGTGCCGGGCGGGAACACCGCCGCCGCGCCCATCTCCAGCAGCGTGGGGACGTCCGCCGGCGGGATGACACCGCCCACCACGATCATGATGTCCTCACGGCCCTCTTCCGCCAGCTGCTCGCGCAGCGCCGGGACGAGGGTCAGGTGGCCGGCCGCCAGCGACGAGACGCCCACCACGTGGACGTCCGCCTCGACGGCCTGACGGGCCACCTCCGCCGGGGTCTGGAACAGCGGGCCGACGTCCACGTCGAAGCCCAGGTCGGCGAAGGCCGTGGCGATCACCTTCTGGCCGCGGTCATGACCGTCCTGGCCCATCTTCGCGACCAGGATGCGCGGACGGCGGCCCTCCGCCTCCTCGAACCGGTCGACGAGCGCACGGGTGCGCTCCAGGGACGGGGACTCGCCTGCTTCGATGCGGTACACACCGGAAATCGTACGGATCTGGCTCGCGTGTCGCCCGTACACCTTCTCCAGGGCGTCCGAGATCTCCCCGACCGTGGCCTTGGCCCGCGCCGCGTCCACCGCCAGGGCGAGCAGGTTGCCCTCCAGGCCCTGGCCCGCGCCGCGCTCGGCCGCGTTCGTCAGCGCCCGCAGCGCGTCCTGCGTACGGGCCTCGTCGCGCTCCTCGCGCAGCCGGCGCAGCTTGGCGATCTGCTGCGCCCGCACCGAGGAGTTGTCGACCACGAGGACGTCGATCTGCTCGTCGTTCTCCACGCGGTACTTGTTGACGCCGATCACCGGCTGGCGCCCCGAGTCGATCCGCGCCTGGGTACGGGCCGCGGCCTCCTCCACGCGCAGCTTCGGGATGCCCGCGTCGATGGCCTGCGCCATGCCTCCGGCCGCCTCGACCTCCTGGATGTGCTGCCAGGCCCGCCGCGCCAGGTCGTAGGTCAGCTTCTCCACGTACGCGCTGCCGCCCCACGGGTCGATCGACCGGCAGGTCCCCGACTCCTGCTGGAGCAGCAGCTGGGTGTTGCGGGCGATGCGCGCCGAGAAGTCCGTCGGCAGGGCCAGGGCCTCGTCGAGGGCGTTGGTGTGCAGCGACTGGGTGTGGCCCTGGGTCGCGGCCATCGCCTCGACGCACGTGCGCGTCACGTTGTTGAACACGTCCTGCGCGGTCAGCGACCAGCCCGAGGTCTGCGAATGCGTGCGCAGGGAGAGCGACTTGCTGTTCTTCGGGTCGAACTGCTTCACCAGCTTCGCCCACAGCAGGCGCGCCGCGCGCAGCTTGGCGACCTCCATGAAGAAGTTCATGCCGATCGCCCAGAAGAACGACAGGCGCGGCGCGAACGCGTCCACGTCCAGCCCGGCGCCCTGCCCGGCCCGCAGGTACTCCACGCCGTCGGCGAGGGTGTAGGCCAGCTCCAGGTCGGCCGTGGCCCCCGCCTCCTGGATGTGGTACCCGGAGATCGAGATGGAGTTGTACCGCGGCATCTTCTGCGAGGTGAAGGAGAAGATGTCCGAGATGATCCGCATCGAGGGCTTCGGCGGATAGATGTAGGTGTTGCGGACCATGAACTCCTTGAGGATGTCGTTCTGGATGGTCCCGGCGAGCTTGTCGGGGGAGACGCCCTGCTCCTCCGCCGCCACGATGTAGAGGGCGAGGACCGGCAGCACCGCGCCGTTCATCGTCATCGACACCGACATCTTGTCCAGCGGGATGCCGTCGAACAGCTGCCGCATGTCGTAGATCGAGTCGATCGCCACGCCCGCCATGCCGACGTCGCCCGTCACCCTCGGGTGGTCGCTGTCGTACCCGCGGTGCGTGGGCAGGTCGAAGGCCACCGACAGGCCCTTCTGGCCGGCCGCGAGGTTGCGCCGGTAGAAGGCGTTGGACTCCTCCGCCGTGGAGAAGCCGGCGTACTGCCGGATCGTCCAGGGCTGGTTCACGTACATCGTCGGGTACGGGCCGCGCAGGTACGGGGCCACGCCCGGGTACGTGCCCAGGAAGTCCAGGCCCTCCAGGTCCCGGCCCGTGTACAGCGGCTGCACGCCGATGCCCTCGGGGGTCTCCCACACCAGGTCGCCCGTGGCGGCCCCGGTGGACTCCTTCACCGCCGCGCGCCACTGGTCCTCGGTGGCGGCCGGGGCGGCCCCGCCGAGGGGGAGCCCGGAGAAATCGGGAATGCTGCTCATGCCGCTCACTGCGCGACTCCCATCCGGTCGAGTACGGAGGACAGCACGGCGACCGCGTCACAGCCGGCGAAGACGTACTCGTCCACGGCGCCGGCCGAGGTGCCGGGCCGGCCCGCGAGGAACACCGTCGAGGCACCGGCCGCGCGCAGGGCGGCGGCCACCTCCGCGGCCTGCTCCTCGTACAGCGCGTCGCTGGAGCACAGCACCGCCACGCCGTCCGCGCCGCTCGCCGCGTACGCCGCGGCGGCGGTCGCCGCGTCCACCGACACCGGGTCGTGCACGGGCTCGATGCCGCCCGCCTGGAAGAGGTTCGAGGCGAAGCCGGCCCGCGCGGTGTGCGCGGCGGCCGGGCCCAGCGCGGCGAGGAACACCCTCGGGCGGGCACCGGTCGACTCCAGGTGCGCGTCGCTGCGGGCGCGCAGCGCCTCGTACGCCTCGTCCCGGCGCACCCGGGGCAGGCCCCCGGAGGGCGTGGCCGGGGCGGCCTCGCGGACGAGGGGCTTCTCCGACAGCAGCGGGAACTCGCTGACACCGGTGATCGGTTCGCGGCGGGTCGCCAGCTTCTTCGAGCGCGCGGCCCAGGTGGCCGCCAGGCGCTCCGCGACCAGGCCGGAGCGCAGGGCGGCGGCGAGGCCGCCGGCCCGCTCGACGGTCTGGAAGAACTCCCAGGCGGCGTGCGCCAGTTCGTCGGTGAGCTGCTCCACGTAGTAGGAGCCGCCGGCCGGGTCGATCACCCGCGCCAGGTGCGACTCCTCCAGGAGGATGGTGGAGGTGTTGCGGGCGATGCGCCGGGCGAAGGCGTCGGGCAGGCCCAGTTCGGAGTCGAACGGGAGCACGGTGACGGAGTCCGCGCCGCCCACGCCGGCCGCCATGGAGGCGACGGTGGTCCGCAGCATGTTCACCCACGGGTCGCGGCGGGTCATCATCACCGGCGAGGTGACGGCGTGCTGCCGCTGGGCGCCGGCCTCCGGGGCCCAGCAGGCCTCGGCGACGCGGGCCCACAGGCGGCGGGCGGCGCGCAGCTTGGCGATGGTCAGGAACTGGTCGGCGGTCGCCGCGTAGCGGAACTCCAGCTGCCCGAGGGCGGCTTCGGTGGCGAGCCCGCCCTCGGTGAGGATGCGCAGGTAGGCGACGCCGGTGGCCAGGGACAGCCCGAGCTCCTCGGCGGCCGAGCCGCCGGCCTCGTGGTACGGCAGGGCGTCCACGGACAGGGCGCGCACGCCCGGCCAGGAGGCGGCCGCCTCGCGGGCCAGCTCGACGGCCGGGGCGGTGTCCAGGGCCTCGCCGGTCCGGGCCTCGTGGCCCAGCGGGTCGACGCCGAGGGCGGCGCGGGCCGCCTCCGGGGCCACGCCGCGCTCCGCGTACAGCGCGAGCAACGTCCGTGCCGCCTCGGCGGATTCGGCGCCGGCGTCGAGGGAGACGGGAGCCAGGTCGAGGTACACCCCGTCCAGGGCCCGGCCGAGCTGCGCCACCGGGATCCCGTCGCGGCCGACGGTCAGCCAGAGGGAGGTGGTGCCGTTCTCCAGGTCGGCCAGCGCCGCCTCGTTGACGCGTACGGGGTCACTGCCCGCGATCCGCTGGCGCACGTCCCAGCCGGACGTGCCGGTGCCGGCCGGGGTGCCGCCGCGGACGAAGGGCGCGAAGCCGGGGAACCCGGTGGTGCCGGCCTTCGCGTCCGCGCCGGAGGACGCCGTGTACAGCGGGCGGGTGGTGAGCCCGTCTTCGAGCGGGGTGGACAACGCTGCTTCCGCTGCCTCGCCGGATACTTCCTTGCCGGACTTGCGCAGTACGCCCTCGACGAGGCGTTGCCACTGCTCATGGGTCGCGGCGGGAAACTCGGCGGCCAGGGAGAGCCCGTCGTCAGGCAGGACCGTCATGGCTCGAATGCTAGGGGTGGCTACTCGACGGTTACCAGAACCACCGGATGTGATCTCGCCCTCTCAGATGAGCCCACGCCCCGGCCGGGCGGGTACGTCCGGATCTGCGGCCGGCACCGCCGGTCCGGCGCCCGTTCCAGCCTCGCCGGCGTTTGAGGCGCGGGGTCTGGGGGCCGGCCCCCAGGACACGGTCCGCAGGGAACGACCTGCGTTCGCCTCGGGTCTGGGCGGAGCCCGGGGAACGGAGGAAGGGCGGGTCGGGGACCTCGCCCGCGCAGCGGCCCACCGGGCCCCGCCCCCGCCACGCGAAACCCGCATGGCAGCGGCGTTGCGGCCCCATGAAATCCAGCCACCCCTTTTCGGCCGCCCGGCGCCGCGAAACCCCAGGTCAGAGCAGGTGCGGCAGCCCCCCGCCACCCCCGGCCCCCGGGGTTGACCCCGCCCAGCGGCGCTGACACGCTCCGAGCCATGACCGCGAACGCGCACCTCGCCCCGCGGCTCCACACCCCCGGCCCCTGTACCGCGCCGGGCGCGTGTCCGGGCCGCTGTCCGGCCCCCTTCGGGGCCTGACCCCCGGCCCACCGCCGGCCCACCCGGGCACCCCGCACCGGCTTGCCCGGCCGCCGCCGCCCCCGAGGCCCACCCGTCGGCCACCCCGGCCCGGCGCTTGTCCGTCGGCCACCCCGGCCAGAGGCCCACCCGGCCCGCGACCCACCCGTCGGCCGACCCCGGCCCGCCCCGCCCACGCCGTACCCCGCCCCGTCGGTCGTCCCGCCGTGTCGGCCGGTCCGGCGCGTCCTTCCGTACCGCTCCGCCACCGGCCCGGGCCGGCCCCGCCGGCACCGGCGGAGCCCCGTCGTACCCACCCCAGGGAGTCCCCATGACCACCGTCACCGCCCCCACCGTCACCCGCCTCGGCGGCCGCATCGGCGCCGAGATCGGCGGTGTCCGCCTCGGCGGCGAGCTCGACGCCGCCGTCATCGGCGAGATCCGCGCCGCCCTCCTCACCCACAAGGTCGTCTTCTTCCGCGGCCAGGAGCACCTCGACGAGGCCGGCCACGAGGCCTTCGCCCGGCTGCTCGGGACGCCCGTCGCGCACCCCACCGTCCCCTCCGCGGACGGCCGCTACGCCCTCGGCATCGACTCCCACCACGGCGCCCGCGCCAACCAGTGGCACACCGACGTCACCTTCGTCCCCGCCTACCCCGCCTTCTCCGTCCTCCGCGCCGTCACCATCCCCCCGTACGGCGGCAACACCCTGTGGGCCAACACCGCCACCGCCTACTCCCACCTGCCCGCCCCGCTCCGCGCCCTCGCCGACGGCCTGCGCGCCATCCACTCCAACGAGTACGACTACGCCGCCCTCAAGCCCGACGCCCTCCCCGAGGCCCTCGCCCAGTACCGCGAGGTGTTCACCTCCACCACCTTCCTCACCGAGCACCCCGTGGTCCGCGTCCACCCCGAGACCGGCGAACGCACCCTGCTCCTCGGCAACTTCGTCCAGCGCATCGCCGGACTGACCGGCCGGGACTCGCGCGCCCTCGTCGACCTCTTCCAGGCCCACATCGAAAGCCCCGAGAACACCGTCCGCTGGCAGTGGCGGGCCGGTGACGTCGCGATCTGGGACAACCGGGCCACCCAGCACTACGGCGTCGACGACTCCGACGACCACGAGCGCACCCTGCGCCGCGTCACCGTCGACGGTGACGTCCCCGTCGGCCCCGACGGCGTGCCCTCCCGCCTGATCAGCCCCGAGAGCGTCCCGGACCCGGCGTTCGGCATCGCCTCCGGAGCCTCCACCACCGTCTGACCCGGAACCACAAGGAGCCCCCGTGCCCAAGCTGCTCGCCCTCACCGGCAGCCCCTCCGCCCACTCCCGCACCGTCGTCGTCGCCGAGCACGTGCTGCGCCGCCTCGACCACGCCGGGTTCGACACCGCCCACCTCGACATCCGCCTGCTCCCCGCCGCCGACCTGCTGTCGGCCCGCCGCGGCGAGCCGGAGATCCGCCGCGCCCTGGAGGCCGTCGCCGCAGCCGACGGCCTGGTCATCGCGACCCCGGTCTACAAGGCCTCGTACACCGGACTGCTCAAGGCCTTCCTCGACCTGCTCCCGCAGGACGGCCTGGCCGGGAAGACGATCCTGCCCCTGGCCACCGGCGGCAGCCTCGCCCACGTCCTGACCATCGACTACGCCCTGCGCCCCGTCCTGGCCGCGCTCGGCGCCCGGCACGTCACCTCCGGCCGCTTCGTCCTGGACTCGTCCGTCGAGCGCGGCGACGGACCCGACCGGCTGCGTCCCGAAGCGGAGCTGGACCTCTACCAGGCCGTCGACGAGTTCGCCGACGCCCTGCGCTCCGCGACACCGACCCTCGCCGCCACCCCGTAACCCCGTAACCCCGCAACCCGTACCGACAAGGACCCGCCATGTCCGCAGCACCCGTCACCCCGACCACCCGTACCCGGCGCCAGTTCCTCACCCTGCTCGGCATCTCGGCGGCCGCGGTGAGCTGCGGCACCGCCACCGCCACCGGCGGGTCCGGCCGGCCGGGCGGCCAGGTCACCACGCTCAAGTACCAGGGCAACGTCGGCGCGGTCACCCTGCCCGAACTGGCCGCCGACCTCGGCTACCTGGGCGGCCTCACCCTGGAGTGGGTCGGCAACACCATCAGCGGCCCGCAGGACATCCAGTCCGCCGCCACCGGCCAGATCCACTTCGGCGGCGCCTTCAACGGGGCGATCGTCAAACTCGCCGCGAGCAAGGCCCCGATCAAGGCGGTCGTCTCGTACTACGGCGTCGACCGGGACGTCTTCAGCGGCTACTACGTCCTGGAGGACAGCCCGATCCGCTCCGCCCGCGACCTGCTCGGCAAGAAGGTCGGCATGAACACCCTGGGCGCGCACTCCCAGGCCGTCCTCGACATCTACCTGGGGCGCAACGGCGTCTCCAAGGCCGACGCGGCCAAGGTCGAGGCCCTGGTCGTGCCGCCCGTCAACACCGAGCAGACGCTGCGCCAGAGACAGATCGACGTGGGCGTGCTGGGCGGCGTCCTGCGCGACAAGGCCCTCGCCGCCGGTGGCATACGCCCGCTGTTCAGCGACTTCGACCTGCTCGGCACGTTCAGCGCCGGCTCCTACGTGATGACCCAGCGCTTCATCAAGGAGAACCCGGACACCGTCCGGACCTTCACCACCGGCGTCGCCAAGGCCATCGAGTGGTCCCGCACCACCCCGCGCGAGGAGGTCGTCGCCCGGATGGAGTCGATCATCAAGAAGCGGGGCCGCAACGAGGACACGGCCACGCTCAAGTACTGGCGCTCCTACGGCGTCGCCGAGACCGGCGGCCGCATCGAGGACAAGGAGTTCGCCCTCTGGCTCGACTGGCTCGCCGAGCGCGGGGAGATCAAGGCCGGGCAGCTCAAGCCCTCCGACCTGTACACGAACGAGTTCAACGGATACGGAAAGGGCTGACCGGGCATGGCGAAGATCGAGTTCCGGTCGGTCACCAAGACCTTCCCCGTGAAGGGCAGGAGCAAGGAGGAGTTCACCGCCCTCGACGGCATCGACCTGGAGATCGGGGCGGGGGAGTTCCTGGTCGTCGTCGGGCCCAGCGGCTGCGGGAAGTCCACCCTCCTGGACCTCCTCGGCGGCCTGACCCGTCCCACCTCCGGGCAGATCCTCCTGGACGGCCGGCCCGTCACCGGGCCGGGCCTGGACCGGGGCATCGTCTTCCAGCAGTACGCCCTCCTGCCCTGGCGCACCGCGCTCGGCAACGTCGAGTTCGGCCTGGAGGCCACCGGCGTCCCCCGCAGGCAACGAGCGGCGCGCGCCCGGGAGTTCCTGGACCTGGTGGGCCTGACCGGATTCGAGGACCGGCACCCCCACGAGCTGTCCGGCGGGATGCGCCAGCGGGTCGCCATCGCCCGCTCCCTGGCGTACGACCCGGACGTGCTCCTGATGGACGAGCCCTTCGCCGCGCTCGACGCGCAGACCCGCGAGTCCCTCCAGGACGAGCTGCGCCGCATCTGGCAGAGCACCGGCAAGACGGTCGTGTTCATCACGCACGGCATCGAGGAGGCCGTCTACCTGGGTCAGCGGGTGGCCGTCATCACCTCCCGCCCGGGCCGGGTCAAGGAGGTCGTGCCGGTGTCCTTCGGCGACCGGTCCACCGGGGCGACGGGCGAGGACCTGCGTTCCAGCCCGGAGTTCGCCCGCCACCGCCACGAGATCTGGACCCTGCTGCACGACGAGGTGGTCCGCGCCCAGCAACTGGAGAAGGAAGAGGCCACCGTATGAGTACCGAGACCCCCGTTCCCGTCCTTCCCGCCCCGGCCGGGGCCCCGCCCGTCGCGGAGCCGGCCGCCGCGGAGCCGGCCCCCGCGGCCGGCCCCGTACGGGACCCCGCGCGCCCGAAGCGTCCCGCCGGGGACCGCCCGCGGCCGGCCGGCGCCGCGCCCGCGAAGCCCGCCGCGCCCGTGAAGCCCGCCGCGCCCGGCGCCCGGCCCCGGGCCGTGGCGAGGGCCCTGCTGCGGTGGCTGCGGGCCGGGCTGCTGCGGTCCGCGGCGGTGATCGCCCTGCTCGCGCTGTGGGAGGCGGCCCCCCGGCTCGGGCTGGTCGACGCCACCTTCCTGCCGCCCTTCAGCGAGGTGGCCCGGGCCTGGTGGGGGCTGCTCGGCGACGGGCAGCTCGGTGAGCACACCCGGGCCAGCCTCACCCGCTCCCTCGGCGGCTTCGCCATCGCCGTGGCGATCGCCGTCCCGCTCGGGCTGCTGATCGGCTGGTACCGCCCGGTCGCGGCCTTCCTCGGCCCGCTGCTGGAGCTGTTCCGCAACACGGCGGCCCTCGCGCTGCTGCCCGTCTTCGTCCTCCTCCTCGGCATCGGGGAGACCTCGAAGGTGTCGATCGTCGTCTACGCCTGCGTCTGGCCGGTCCTGCTGAACACCATCAGCGCCGTCGGGAACGCCGACCCCACCCTGATCCGGCTCGCCCGCTCGATGGACCTCTCCACCCCGAGGCTCTTCCAGAAGGTGATCCTGCCGGCCTCCGTCCCGGCCGTCTTCACGGGCATCCGGCTGGCGGGCGCCGTCTCGATCCTGGTCCTCGTGGCCGCCGAGATGATCGGCGCCAAGGCGGGGCTGGGCTACCTGATCAACGCCTCGCAGTTCAACTTCGCCATCCCCCAGATGTACGCGGGGATCATCACGATCTCCGCCATCGGGGTGGCCTTCAACCAGCTCCTGGTCGCGGTCGAACGCCGCCTCAGCCTCTGGCGCGTCCCCGCCTGACCCGCCCCCGCCACACCCAAGGGAACCGACATGCCCGCACCCCGCACCCTCCACCTCAACGCCTTCCTGATGAACGCCGGCCACCACGACGCCGCCTGGCGCCACCCCGCCGCCAGCCCCGAGCGGATCACCGACGTGGCCTACTTCCAGGAACTGGCCCGCACCGCCGAACGCGGCCGCCTCGACTCGATCTTCTTCGCCGACGGAGTCGCCCTCTGGGGCAAGGCCCGCCACAACGCCCTCGGCGGGTTCGAGCCGCTCACCCTGCTCTCGGCCATCGCCGCCGTCACCTCGCACGTCGGGCTCATCGCGACCGTCTCCACCACCTTCAACGAGCCCTACAACCTGGCCCGCAAGTTCGCCTCCCTCGACCACATCAGCGGGGGCCGGGCCGGCTGGAACATCGTCACCTCCGGCACCGTCGACGAGGCCCGCAACTTCAACCGCGACGAGCACCTGGAGCACGCGGTGCGCTACGAGCGGGCCCACGAGTTCCTCGACGTCGCCACCAGGCTCTGGGACAGCTGGGAGGACGACGCGATCGTCCTCGACAAGGAACGCGGGATCTACGCCGACACCGACCGGCTCCACCCCGCCGCCCACCGGGGCGAGCACTTCTCCGTCGCCGGCCCGCTCAACGTGCCCCGCTCGCCCCAGGGCCGCCCGCTGCTCGTCCAGGCCGGCTCCTCCGAGGACGGCAAGGAGTTCGCGGCCCGGTACGCGGAGGCCGTCTTCACCGCCCAGCAGACCCTCGCCGACGGCCAGACCTTCTACAAGGACCTCAAGTCCCGCCTCGCCAAGTACGGCCGCGCCGAGGAGGACCTCCTCGTGCTGCCCGGCATCGCCCCCGTCATCGGCTCCACCGAGGCCGAGGCGAAGGCCCTGGAACAGGAGCTCACCGAGCTCCAGATCCCCGAGTACGGGCTCGCCCAGCTCTCCGGGATGCTCGGGACCGACCTGACCGGCCTCCCGCTCGACGGCCCCCTGCCCGAACTCCCCGAGGAGCGGGACATCAACGGCAACAAGAGCCGCTTCACGCTCGTCGCCGAACTCGCCCGCCGCGACGGGCTCACCCTGCGCGAGCTGATCGCCCGCCTGGGCGCGGGCCGTGGCCACCGGGTCCACGCCGGCACCCCCGAGCAGATCGCCGACCAGCTGGAGGAGTGGTTCACCCAGGGGGCCGCCGACGGCTTCAACATCATGGCGCCCGTCCTGCCCACCGGCCTGACCGACTTCGTCGACCACGTCGTACCGGTCCTCCAGCGCCGGGGCCTCTTCCGCACCGAGTACACCGGCACCACCCTGCGCGAGCACTACGGCCTGCCGCGCCCCGCCAACCGGTACGCCGGGCAGAGCGCCTGACCGACGCCGCCGCCGTCCCGGGCCCGGGGCGGGTGCGGTTCCGTACGCGGAACCCCACCCGCCCCCGCGGCGCGTGCGCGGCCGCTCAGACCGTGAGGACGATCTTCCCCCGGGCGTCGCCGCCCGCGCTCAGCTCCCAGGCGCGGCCGGCCTCGGCGAGGGGGAGGACGTGCCCCACCTTCACGGTGATCTTCCCGGCGTCGGCGAGCTCCGCGAGGGTGGTGAGGTCGGCGGCCGAGGCACGGGCCCAGATGTGCCGCGCCCCCTTCTCGCCCGCGTCGTTGTCGGCGACGGATATCACCGGGCCGCCCGGCCGGACGACGGACTGGAGCAGCTCCACGCCGCCCTCGCCGTAGAAGTCGAGCCCGATGTCGGCGCCGCCGGGGGCGAGCGCGGCGATCCGCCCGGCCACGCCGTCCCCGTAGAGCACCGGTTCGGCGCCGAGCGCGCGCAGGTAGTCCTGGTTGCGGGCGCTCGCCGTGCCGATGACCCGGGCGCCGAGGGCGACCGCGATCTGCACGCCGAGGGAGCCGACCCCGCCGGCGGCGGAGTGGATCACGACGGTCCGGCCGGCGGTGACCCCCGCGCGGGTGACGGCCTGGTAGGCGGTGAGCCCGGCCAGCGGGAGGCCCGCGGCCTCCTCGAACCCGAGGCTCGCGGGCTTGCGGGCGAGGGTGCGCACGGGGGCCGAGACGAGTTCCGCGTACGTGCCCAGCTGGACCCATTCCTTGCGGACGTACCCGTAGACCTCGTCGCCCACGGCGTAGTCGTCCGTGTCGGGGCCGACGGCCTCGACGATCCCGGCCACGTCCCAGCCGGGGATCACGGGATGCCGGACCTCCAGGACGCCCCCGAGGAAGCCGGCGGCGAGCTTCCAGTCCACCGGGTTGACCCCGGCGGCCCGGACGCGGATCAGCACCTCGCTGGGGCCGACCTTGGGTTCCGGAACGTCGACGAGCGCCAGGGCGGCGGGAGTTCCGTAGCTGTCGTAGGTGATTGCCTTCATGGCGGGGCAACGGCGGGGGCACGGGGAGGTGTTCCGTCCGGTTGCCGGGTTCGAGTGGTCCCCAGGCGCCGCTCAAGCACGGCCCAAGCGGTTCTCCGGCCCTCCTCGGGCGGTTCTCCCGCGGCGGCCCGCGCCGGGGTCAGGCGGGCAGGGTGTTGGGGTGCGAACGCCGCCGGGCCGCACTGAGCAGGGCCTGGATCTGCGCGCCGGACTGCTCGACGTCGTCCAGTGGGGAGGGGAAGGGGAGCCGTACGTCCCGGTGTCCGGTGCGCTCCTCCAGGCGCAGGGTGATGCCGTACCGGTCGAGGGCGAGCGGCAGCGCCCGGACGACGGCCGCCGTGGGGCGGGGGCGGACCAGCCGCAGCAGCAGGGTGACCAGTTCGGGGTGCTCGTCGAGGAGGTGGGTGAGCATGCCCGCCTCGTGGCGGGCGAGCGGGTCGGGCCGGGCGGCGTCCAGTTCCTCCGGCCCGAGGTACGAGGTCCCCTCCGCGCTCTCCAGGACCGCCTGGCCGTACTCCACGCAGGTGGTGGCGCCGCCGTCGGCCGTGTCCGCGCCGGTGTACGGGGCCGACAGGTGGCCCAGGAAGGTGACGCGGGCCCGCACCCGGTCGCGCACCGGGGTCGGGGCGACGTCGGTGAACTCCAGCCGGACGCAGGGGCGGCCGTCGCGGAGGAGGGAGGCGGGGTGTCCGGTGCCGGGCGCGGCCGGACGCAGGTGGAGCCGGCCGAGGGGATCGCCGTCGCCGAGGTGTCGGACCTCGTGACGCACCCCGTCGACGACCACCGTCATCGAGTGGGCGCGGGCCAGGACGGAGCGGGCCCGCTCGGCGTCGGTGGGCCGGGCGGCGGCGGGCGTGGCGGCGGGGGCACCGGGCAGGCGCATGCGGATCTCTCCCTCGGCCGGCGGCTGATCGCCGGGCATAGTGGGTTAGGTATGCCTAACCTAACCTATGCGGGGGTCGGGGAGTACCCCGCGGGCCAGCCGCACGAGGGTCTCGGCGATCCGTGCGGGCGGGAAGCCGAGGGTGTGCCGCTGGAACTGGTAGACCTCCGGGGCGAGCGGGCTCAGCAGCGCGTCCACGCTGACGTCGGGATCGGGGGCACCGGCCTCCACGAGCAGCGACCGGACGTGCGCCCGCCAGTGGAGGTAGGCGCCCGCGGAGAACCGGGCCGGGCCCGGCCGGATGCCCAGGGTCAGCGGGAGGTGCCGTTCCAGGTGGTCCAGGACGGCGGCGTAGAAGGCCGCCAGCCGCTGCGCCGGGGGAGCGCCGGGCCCCAGCGGGGGCGGGCCGAACGCCAGCCGGCCCTGGAGGATGCGCTCGTGTTCGTCGAGGAGCGCCGCGGCGACGGCCGGCGGGTCGGGGAAGCGGCGGTAGAGGGTGGCCCGGCCCACCCCGGCGGCCTTGGCTATCTGGTCCATCGTCACGCTGCGCGGGTCCCGCTCCGTGAACAACTGCTCGGCGGCCGCGAGGATCTGGGCGTGGTTGCGGATCGCGCGCTCGCGCTGCCGGGGCCGCCGGTCCCCCTCCCCGGCCGCCCCGGGCGCCGCGCGCCGGACGGGACCGGCACCCGCGATGTCGCGTAACGTGCGGACCTCGTCGCCATTGGTCATGGCGGCGACCCTACGTGCTTCGTGTCGGTGTTGGGCCGAACGGGTGAAACGCGAGAGGATGGGGGGATGCACATGAAGCGCACGGCCGAGGCGGCCCGGTGAGCAGGTACGACGTCACCGACGAGCAGTGGGAGGGACTCGCGCAGGTGGTGCCGCTGCGCAGTCGCAACGAATGGCCCTCCCGGGTGGACCACCGCACGATCCCCAAGGCCCCCGGGGCGTCCGCGGCGGAACAGCAGCGGCGCTTCGTGGTGATCCGGGTCCAGATCTTCGCCGACGCGCGGGAGGTGGCGGAGTACCTGATCGCGCAGATCCCCGTACTCCTCGACCTCACCGGCGCGGACAGCGAAGTGGCCAAGCGGATCCTCGACTTCAGCAGCGGTGTGGTGTTCGGGCTCGGCAGCGGGATGCACCGGGTCGACCGGAACGTCTTCCTGCTGGCGCCCGTCGGGACCGAGGTCGAGGGGATCGCGGCCGCGGCCGTCCCCCGATCGTAGGAAGGTCGTGGCGGTGGAACGGTTCGCCGGGCCCGGCCCGGGCCCCGTGGGCCGTACCGTCCGCCCATGGACGCCACACTGCACGCGGCGGGGCCCGCAGCCCCCGGCGCGTTATCCGCCGCGACCCCCGACGAACCCGCCGCCGCCCCCGCTCCGGGGCCCGGGACCGCGCCCCGGCCGGGCGGGCACCGGCTGCCCGCCGTCACCGAGTTGCGGCTGTCCGCCTTCGGACGGCACCGCGCGGCGGTGTTCCCGCTCGGGCCGGTGACCCTCTTCACGGGGCCCAGCGGCAGTGGCAAGTCCCAGGCACTGGCCGCCTACGCGGCCCTGGCCCGGCTCGCCTCCGGGGCCGGCCTGGACGAGGTCTTCCCCGACCCGTCGGCCCGGGTCCCGGAGACGGCCGTCCCCGACGCCGGCGGGCGGCGCGGCTTCCGGATCGGCTGCACCGTCGACGGCCCGGCCGGTCCCGTCCGCCTCGACCTCGCCGTCCAGGCCGAGCCCGCGCCGCGGATCGCCGGTGAACGGCTCTCCCTGAACGGCGAGATCCTCCTCGCCACCGCGCTGCGCGACCCGCGCCGGCGCTCCGTTCAGGCCGCCTGGCTGACCGGCGGCGCCGCCGGCATGACCCGCGCCCCGCTGCCCGACGACCGGCTCGGCACCGCCCTGCTGCCCCTGCGCGTCGCCGGTGCCACGGCCGGGCAGCGGCAGGTGCTGGCCGCCGCCGAACAGGTGGTGGTGGCGCTGCGGTCGGTGTTCCCCTGCGACCCCCGGCCCGGCCGGATGCGGGCGCCCGTACCGCCCGGCGAGGGCCGGCTGCGCGGAGACTGCGGGAACCTGGCCGACGTGCTGCGCCGGACCCGCCACGAATGCGGCACCCGGCACGCGCTGCTGGCCCGGGCCGCGCGGACCGGGTGCGCGGGGCCGGTGGCCGGGCTGGAGGTGCGGGACGACGGCCCGGGCGCCCTGGTGGCGGCCGTGCTGGAGCGCGGCGCCGGACGGCCCGCCACGGAGTTCGCCCGGCTCGGCGACGGCGAACTCCGCTTCCTCGCCCTGGCGCTCGTCCTGCTCACCGGGCCTGGGGTGCTGGCGGTGGACCCGGCCGCCGAACTGCTCGCCGCCCGGCAGGCGCTGACCGTGCTCGCCGACGGCCTCGACCGCGGGCTGGACCGCGGGCAGGCCGCCGAACTGCTGCGCCTGGCCCTGCTGTCCGGGGAGCGCGGCCACGTCCGGCTGGTGGCGTCGGTCGGTCAGGACACCGCGGGAACCGCCCGTGGGGTCCCCGGCGTCTCAGTGGTAGACCTGTCCCCATGAGTGCTGCACCCGGGGACGCCGGTCCGGAACCACCGCGCGAGGAACGGCTGTACCGACTCCAGCGACGGCTGGCCGCGTTCGCGGCCGCCCGGGACTGGGCGCCGTACCACACGCCCAAGAACCTGGCCGTCGCGCTGAGCGTGGAAGCCTCCGAACTGGTCGAGATCTTCCAGTGGCTGACACCGGAACAGTCGGCCGCGATCATGGAAAAGCCGGAAACCGCACACCGGGTGACCGATGAGGTGGCCGACGTGCTGGCGTATCTCCTGCAGTTCTGTGAGGTGGTCGGGGTGGATGTGCTGGATGCGCTCGCCGCGAAGATCGAGAGGAACGAGCACCGATTCCCGGCGAGCGGGACATCGACACCAGATTGTCACTCTTCGGAGTGATGGCGTCGTCCACAACCATGTTTGTGTCCACAGATTTCCGAATACCCCTGGCTTTACTGGCTCGTTGCCTTCACGCTGGGTAGTGGAGATTGGCGGGATGTCGTGCGGACGGGGGACGGCATATGGATGCGGTACGGCTCATCGCGGCCGGCCGGCACGCGCTGGCACGGAGCGCGGCCGCGTGGGACATCGTGGGCGAGGCCTGGCAGGCCCAGGCGCTCGCCCAGGGGGTGGGGAGCTGGCTGGCGGTCACCGGGCCGCCGGAGCTCAGAGCGGAGGCACGGGGACTGGGGGAAGCGGGGGGCAGAGGCTGCGGGGCCATAGACCGGGCGGCCCTGGAGGCCGTCGAGGGAGACCTGCCCGAACCGCCGCCGCGGGCGGCGCAGCTGACGGGGGTGGCTGATGTGCGCCAGTCGCTGCTCGGCCTTCAGGCGCTGCTCGGCGAGGTCGGGATAGCGCTCGTCGGAGTGGCCTGCGCGACGGACGACGAGGGCCTGTACTGGCAGTGCATAGAGTCGATCGACGCGGCGGACGAGTCGAGCGACCGGGTCCGGGCCCTGCTGCGCAGGATGACGGTCCGCGAACGGGGGTCCGCCTCGGGCGTGCTGTGAGGCCCGGCCGCCCGGCCCTGGGGCCCGGGGTCGAGCGGGGTGTACGGGGTCGAGCGGGGTGTACGGGGCCGAGCGGGGTGTACGGGGCCGAGCGGGGTGTGCGGGCCGAGCGGGGTGTGCGGCGGAGGGGTCCCGCCGCGTCTGACGGGACCCCCGCGCGGTCAGAAGGAACGGTCGGAGCGGTACTCGCTCTCGTACGCCCGGCTGCCCGGGGTGACCGGCGCGGCGGGGGCGGTGCGGTCCGCGGAGTGCTGGAGGTCGGCGTCGAGCTGGGACAGGTCGGCGTTGAGCGCCGCCATCAGCTCCTCCATCTGCTGCAGCAGGCCCTTCGGCGCGCCGCCCTGGGCGGGCACCGCCGGCTCCTGGGGTGCGTGGTCGTGTGCTGCCTGTCCGGTCTGTCCGGGGTACTCGGGCACGGACTCGTGGGACATGGCGGCCTCCTCGGCCCTGGCCCTTCCGGTGCGGAAGGGGGCGGTGGTCGAACCGGCGGGAGGCCGCCGGCGCGCGGGCCGGGCGGTCCGGCCCCGTCCGAGAAACGATCCCCGTCCGTGCTGGTCACTGACGTGGCGGGCGGCGCGCCTCCCGGTTGACGCAGATTCACCCGGCAGGGGAGAGGGAGGGGCAGGATGGAGTCATGGATCTTCGCATTTTCACCGAGCCGCAGCAGGGCGCCGACTACGACACCCTCCTGACCGTCGCCAAGGCCACCGAGGACCTCGGCTTCGACGCGTTCTTCCGGTCTGACCACTATCTGCGGATGGGTTCCGTGGACGGGCTGCCCGGGCCCACCGACGCCTGGATCACCCTCGCGGGCCTGGCCCGCGAGACCAGGCGGATCCGGCTGGGCACGCTGATGACGGCCGGCACCTTCCGGCTGCCCGGCGTCCTCGCCATCCAGGTGGCCCAGGTCGACGCCATGTCGGGCGGCCGGGTGGAACTCGGCCTGGGCGCCGGCTGGTTCGAGGAGGAGCACAAGGCGTACGGGATCCCCTTCCCGACGGAGCGGATGGCCCGGCTGGAGGAGCAGCTGGCCATCGTCACCGGGCTGTGGGCCACCGCGCCCGGCGCGACCTTCGACTACCGGGGGACGTACTACCAGGTGGAGAACTCCCCGGCCCTGCCCAAGCCGGCCCAGGCCAAGGTCCCCGTCCTCGTCGGCGGGCACGGGGCGCGCCGCACCCCGCGCCTCGCCGCCCGGTACGCGGACGAGTTCAACATGCCCTTCGCCTCGGTCGACGACAGCCGCCGGCAGTTCTCCCGGGTCCGGGAGGCCGCCGCCGAGACCGGGCGCAAGGCGGAGGAGATCGTCTACTCGAACGCCCTGGTGGTGTGCGTGGGCAAGGACGACGCCGAGGTCGCCCGGCGGGCCGCCGCCATCGGCCGCGAGGTCGACGAGCTCAAGGCCAACGGCCTGGCCGGCTCCCCGGCCGAGGTCGTCGAGAAGCTCGGCACCTACGCGGCCATCGGCTCCTCCCGCGTCTACCTCCAGGTCCTCGACCTCGGCGACCTGGACCACCTGGAGCTGATCGCCGGCCAGGTCATGCTGCAGCTCGGCTGATCCGCCCCACCGGTCGACCAGCCCCACCCGAGAGGTCCGGACCCCGGACGGAGGAGAGGAACCGTGCCCCGAGCGGCCGTCCCGTTCGCCGAAGCCCTCGCCCGGGGGCCCCTGCTGCTGGACGGCGGGCTGAGCAACCGGCTCGCCGACCAGGGCTGCGACCTGTCCGGCGGCCTCTGGACGGGCCGGGTCCTCGCCGAGCGTCCGGACCAGGTGGAGGCCGCCCACACGGCGTACGCACGGGCCGGCGCCGAGGTGCTGATCACCGCGAGCTACCAGGTCGCCGACGACCCCGCGCTGCTGGAGCGCTCCGTCCGGGTGGCCGACCGCGCGGCCCGGGCCGCCGGGCACCCGGTGTGGGTGGCCGCCTCGGTGGGCCCGTACGGGGCGGTCCTCGCGGACGGCTCCGAGTACCGGGGCCGGTACGGGCTCGGCCGGGGCGCGCTGGCCGCCTTCCACCGCCCCCGGATCGAGGCGCTGCTCGCGGCGGCGCCGGACGTCCTCGCGCTGGAGACCGTCCCCGACTCCGACGAGGCCGAGGCCCTGCTGGGGGTGCTGGCCGGCACGGGGGCGCGGGCCTGGCTGAGCTACACCGTCGCCGGCGGCCGCACCCGGGCCGGCCAGCCCCTGGCGGAGGCCTTCGCCCTCGCCGCCGACGCCCCGGAGGTGATCGCGGTCGGCGTCAACTGCTGTGACCCGGCGGACGTACTGCCCGCGCTGGAGGCGGCCGCGTCCGTCACGGCCAAGCCGCTGCTGGCGTACCCGAACGACGGTTCCGTCTGGGAGGCCGGCACCGGCACCTGGCACGCGCCCGCCGCTCCGGCCCCCTGGCCCGTCGCCGCCTGGCGGGCGGCCGGAGCCCGGCTGATCGGCGGGTGCTGCCGTGTCGGTCCGCCCTGGATCTCCGGACTCCGCGCCGCCCTCCACCCGCTCCCGCCGCCGGTATGAAAACCAGTGGGCCCAGGGGAGGCCCCGCCACATACTGAAGCGCATGTTCCTGACGATCAGCACGACCGGCACCACCGAGAAACCCGCCACTGACCTGGGATTCCTGCTGCACAAGCATCCCGGGAGGACGCAGGCCTTCGCCACCTCGCACGGCACCGCCCACGTGTTCTACCCCGAGGCGACGGACCACCGGTGCACGGCCGCGCTGCTCCTGGAGGTGGACCCCGTCGCCCTCGTGCGGCGCGACCGGGGCAAGGGCCGGGGCGGAGCCCCCGACGCCACGCTCGCCCAGTACGTCAACGACCGGCCGTACGCGGCCTCCTCGCTGCTGGCCGTCGCCCTGAGCGGCGTCTTCCGCACCGCCCTCAAGGGCCAGTGCGCCGCCCGGCCCGAACTCCCGGGACGGGCGCGGCCGCTGCGGATCGAGATCCCGGTCCTGCCCGCCCGGGGCGGCGCCGGCCTCGTGCACCGGCTGTTCGGGCCGCTGGGCTGGGACTCCGTCGAGACCGCACCGATCCCCTTGGACGAACGGTTCCCCGACTGGGGCGACAGCCGCTACGTGCGCCTGGTGCTGGAGGGCGAGCTCAGGCTGGAGGACGCCCTGCGCCAGCTGTACGTGCTGCTGCCCGTGCTCGACGACTCCAAGCACTACTGGATCGCCCCGGACGAGGTGGACAAGCTGCTGCGCGCCGGGGACGGCTGGCTGGCGGCCCACCCCGAGCACGCGCTCATCACCGCCCGCTACCTGGCCCGCCACAAGCGGCTCACCCAGAGCGCCATGGAGCGCCTGGAGCTGGCCCGCCTCGCGGAGGCCGACGGCAGCGAGGCCGAGGAGCTCGACAACGCCGTGGACGAGGCAGCCGGACAGGACGGCGCCGGACAGGACGGCGCCGGACAGGACGGTGCCGGACAGGACGGTCCCGCGCAGGCCGGTGCCGAGTGGGACGCTGCCGCGCGGGAGCGGTCCGTGCCCCTCGCGGTGCGCCGCCGCGACGCGCTGCTCGCCGCGCTGCGCGAGGCCGGCGCGGCCCGGGTCCTCGACCTGGGCTGCGGGGAGGGGCAGCTCGTCCAGGCGCTCCTGAAGGACACCGCGTTCACCGAGATCGTCGGCGTCGACGTCTCGATACGGGCCCTCGCCACCGCCTCCCGTCGGCTGCGGCTGGAGCGGATGGGGGAGCGGCAGAGCTCCCGCGTCCGGCTGCTCCAGGGCTCCCTCGCGTACACCGACAAGCGGCTGGCCGGCTACGACGCGGCCGTGCTCAGCGAGGTCATCGAGCACCTGGACCTGCCGAGGCTGCCCGCGCTGGAGTACGCCGTGTTCGGCTCGGCCCGCCCCCGCACGGTCCTCGTGACCACCCCGAACGTCGAGTACAACGTCCGCTGGGAGTCCCTGCCCGCCGGACGGGCCCGCCACCGCGACCACCGTTTCGAGTGGACCCGCGAGGAGTTCCGGGCCTGGGCCGAGGGCGTCGCCGCCCGGTACGGCTACACCGTCGCCCACCGGCCCGTGGGCGACGAGGACCCCGAGGTCGGCCCGCCGACCCAGATGGCCGTCTTCACCCGGACCGCCGACACCGCCACCCACACCGCCGGCCCCGCCGACACCGCCACCCACACCGCCGGCCCCGGCACCACCGCCACCCCGAAGGAGGGCGAGGCAGCATGACCACCCCCGCCGCCCACCGCAGGCTCCCCGTCACCGACCTGTCCCTCGTCGTCCTCATCGGGGCCACCGGATCGGGCAAGTCCACCTTCGCCCGAAGGCACTTCAAGCCCACCGAGATCCTCTCCTCGGACTTCTGCCGGGGCCTGGTCGCCGACGACGAGAACGACCAGAGCGCCAGCAAGGACGCCTTCGAGGTCCTGCACCACATCGCCGGAAAGCGCCTGGCCGCCGGCCGCCTCACCGTCGTGGACGCCACCAGCGTCCAGCAGGAGGCCCGCCGCGAACTCGTCCGCCTCGCCCGCGAGCACGACGTCCTGCCCATCGCCATCGTCCTCGACATGCCCGAGTCCGTCTGCGCCGAGCGCAACGCGGCCCGCCCCGACCGAGCCGGCCTGCCGCGCCGCGTGATCCAGCGCCACCGCTCCGAACTGCGCCGCTCGCTGCGCGGACTGGAGCGCGAGGGCTTCCGCAAGGTGCACGTCCTGCGCACCCCGGAGGAGGTCGACGCCGCCGAAGTGGTGCTGGAGAAGCGCTACAACGACCTCACCCACCTCACCGGCCCCTTCGACATCATCGGCGACATCCACGGCTGCTCGTCCGAGCTGGAGACCCTGCTCGCGAAGCTCGGCTACGAGGACGGGGTCCACCCCGCCGGCCGCACCGCCGTCTTCGTCGGCGACCTCGTCGACCGCGGCCCGGACAGCCCGGGCGTGCTGCGCCGGGTGATGGGCATGGTCTCGTCCGGCAACGCGCTGTGCGTGCCCGGGAACCACGAGAACAAGCTCGGCCGTTACCTCAAGGGGTCCAAGGTCCGGCAGACCCACGGCCTCGCCGAAACCGTCGAGCAGCTCTCCCGGGAGAGCGAGGAGTTCGTGAAGGAGGTGCGGGAGTTCATCTCCGGCCTGGTCAGCCACTACGTCCTCGACGGCGGCCGGCTGGTGGTCTGCCACGCCGGGCTGCCCGAGAAGTACCACGGGCGCACCTCCGGCCGGGTCCGCTCGCACGCCCTCTACGGCGAGACCACCGGTGAGACCGACGAGTTCGGCCTGCCCGTGCGCTACCCGTGGGCCGAGGACTACCGCGGCAAGGCCGCCGTGGTCTACGGACACACCCCGGTGCCGGACACCTCCTGGATCAACAACACCCTCTGCCTCGACACCGGCGCCGTCTTCGGCGGCCGGATGACCGCTCTGCGCTGGCCGGAGCGGGAACTGGTCGACGTACCGGCCGAGAAGGTCTGGTACGAGCCGGTCAAGCCGCTGGTCTCCGCCGCCCCGGGCGGGCTCGACGGCCGCCCGCTCGACCTGGCCGACGTGCACGGCCGGCGCGTCGTCGAGACCCGCCACCTGGGCAACGTGGGCGTCCGCGAGGAGAACGCGGCGGCCGCCCTGGAGGTCATGAGCCGCTTCGCGGTCGACCCGCGGCTGGTGCCCTACCTGCCGCCGACCATGGCCCCGACGGCCACCTCCGCCGAGGAGGGCTGGCTGGAGCACCCCGCCGAGGCCTTCGCCCAGTACCGGGCCGACGGCGTCGATCGGGTCGTGTGCGAGGAGAAGCACATGGGCTCCCGCGCCACCGTCCTGCTGTGCCGGGACGCCGCCACCGCCCGGACGCGCTTCGGCGTCGAGGCCGGCCCCACCGGCTCCCTCTACACCCGCACCGGACGCCCCTTCTTCCACGACCCGGAGCTCACCGAGGAGTTCCTGGCCCGGATGCGCGCCGCCGTGGACGGCGCCGGCCTGTGGGAGGAGCTCGGCACGGACTGGCTGCTGCTGGACGGCGAGCTGCTGCCCTGGTCCCTGAAGTCCACCGGACTGCTCCAGAACCAGTACGCGGCCGTCGGCGCGGCCTCCCGGACCGTCCTGCCCGAAGCGGTCGCCGCGCTGGCGGCTGCCGAGGCCCGGGGCGTGGACACGGACGGCCTGCTGGAGCGCCAGCGGGGCCGGGCCGCCGACGCCGAGGCCTTCACCGAGGCCTACCGCCGCTACTGCTGGACCACCGACGGGCTGGACGGCGTACGGTTCGCGCCGTTCCAGCTGCTCGCGGCTGCCGGACGGTCGCTCGCGGCCGTACCGCACGACGAGCAGCTGGCCTGGCTGGACCGCCTCGCCGACGCCGACGAGCGGTCCGCCGCCCCGCTGCTGCGCCGCACCCGCCGCGTCTACGTGGACACCGCCGACGCGGCGTCCGTCCGCGCGGGCACCGACTGGTGGCTGGAGCTGACCGGGGCGGGCGGCGAGGGCATGGTCGTCAAGCCCCTGCAGGCCTACGCCCGGGACGGCAAGGGGCGGCTGGTCCAGCCCGGGTTGAAGGTCCGCGGGCGCGAATACCTGCGGATCATCTACGGTCCGGAGTACACCCGCCCCGACCGGCTGGAGCGGCTGCGCCAGAGGTTCCTCGGCCACAAGCGCTCGCTCGCCCTGCGCGAGTACGCGCTCGGACTGGAGGCGCTGGACCGGCTGGCGGCGGCGGAACCGCTGTGGCGGGTCCACGAGGCGGTGTTCGCCGTCCTCGCCCTGGAGTCGGAGCCGGTCGACCCCCGGCTGTGATGTGAGAGGTCCGCGTAAAGCGGCGGCCCCCGTACGGCCTCGAATTAGGTCGTATGGGGGAACTTTCGCTCCGAAGTCCCGGGAAACGGGCGGCGGGATCGTTCAACCAGGGCAGCGGAGTGTCCGCGACCCAGGAAGGACGGAACGTCACCTATGAAGATGACCGCGCGCGGAAGCATTGCGGCGCTCTTGACCTGTATGGCCGCGGCCGGCGCGGCCTCTCCGGCCGTGGCCGACACGGTTCCCGTGGGCGTCCCGCTGGACGCCGTGAACACCACGCTGGGCGTGCCCACCCCGAAGGTGGCCACCGCCGTCCCGGTGCCGATGGTCGGCGCCCCCGAGGCGCCGGTCCTCCACAAGGGCGACCTGCTGCCGAGCCCGCTGCTCCCGACGGTCCCCGTCTCCACCGGCCTCGGACTGACCAAGATCGCCTCCCCGGTGCCCAACCTGCTGGGCCCCGAGGAGACGGACGGCGAGGGCTCCCTGGAGTCGCCGGCGACCACCGTGCTCACCCGCACCCCCGGCGCGGTCCTCGGTGCCCCGCTGACCATGCCCGACGCCGGCAACCGCGGGATCCCGAACCTGACCGCCCCCAAGCTGGGCGTGGTCGCCCCGGAGCTCATCGGCACCCCGTCGGCGCTTCTCGGCCTGCGCTGAGCCGCACGCCCGACGCCGGGTCGGAAAGCCGTTCGGTCTGGGTACGTCTACGGCATGGGATTCCATGTCGACTCCGAGACCGGGCGGCTTCGCCGCGTCATCCTGCACCGCCCCGACCTGGAGCTGAAGCGGCTCACACCAAGCAACAAGGACGCCCTCCTCTTCGACGACGTGCTGTGGGTGCGCCGGGCCCGCCAGGAGCACGACGGCTTCGCCGACGTGCTGCGCGACCGGGGCGTCGCCGTCCACCTCTTCGGGGACCTGCTGCGCGAGGCCCTCGACATCACCGAGGCGCGCCACCTCGTCCTGGACCGGGTCTTCGACGAGAAGGAGTACGGCCCGCTCGCCACCGACCACCTGCGCTCGGTCTTCGACGGCCTGACCTCGGCCGAGCTCGCGGAGGCGCTCGTCGGCGGCATGACCAAGCGGGAGTTCCTGGAGCGGCACAGCGAGCCGGTGTCGGTGCGCTTCCACGCGCTGGAGACGGACGGCTTCCTGCTGGGGCCGCTGCCCAACCACCTCTTCACCCGGGACACCTCCGCCTGGATCTACGACGGGGTGTCCATCAACGCCATGCGCTGGCCGGCCCGGCAGCGCGAGACCGTGCACTTCGAGGCGATCTACCGGCACCACCCGCTCTTCACCGGCTCGGGTCCCTTCCACTACTGGTCGCAGGGGCAGTCGGACTACCCCTCGACCATCGAGGGCGGTGACGTCCTGGTCATCGGCAACGGCGCCGTCCTGATCGGGATGAGCGAGCGGACCACGCCGCAGGCGGTCGAGATGCTCGCCCGGGGACTGTTCGCGGCCGGTTCGGCGTCGGTCATCGTGGCGCTCGACCTCCCCAAGCGGCGGGCCTTCATGCACCTGGACACGGTGATGACGATGGTCGACGCCGACACCTTCACCCAGTACGCCGGGCTCGGCATGCTGCGCTCGTACACGATCCGCCCCGGGCAGGGGGCGAGCGAGCTCCAGGTCAGCGACCACCCGCCGGAGCACATGCACCGCGCCATCGCGGCCGCCCTGGGCCTGGACAAGGTGCGGGTGCTGACCGCGGGGCAGGACGTCCACTCGGCCGAGCGCGAGCAGTGGGACGACGGGTGCAACGTGCTGGCCGTGGAGCCGGGGGTGGTCGTCGCCTACGAGCGGAACGTCACCACCAACACCCACCTGCGCAAGGAGGGCATCGAGGTGATCGAGATCCCCGGCAGCGAGCTGGGGCGGGGCCGCGGCGGCCCGCGCTGCATGAGCTGCCCGGTGGAACGGGACGCGGGGTGAGCGCAGGCTGAGGGGTACGGGTCGGTGATCACGGATGCGGTGCCGCACATGTGATCCACCCGACTGAATATGAATGCAGAGGATCGTATAGACTTCCATAATCCCCTGTCAGCGTTCCCCTGGAGTCCCCGATGGTCACCGACCTCTTCGGCCGCAGTTTCCTCAAGGAGCTCGACTTCACCGCCGCCGAGTTCCGCGGCCTGGTCGAGCTCGCCGCCGCACTCAAGGCGGCCAAGAAGGCGGGCGTGGAGGAGCGCCGGCTCCAGGGGAAGAACATCGCGCTGATCTTCGAGAAGACCTCCACCCGCACCCGCTGCGCCTTCGAGGTCGCCGCGGCCGACCAGGGCGCCCACACCACCTACCTCGACCCCTCCGGCTCCCAGATCGGGCACAAGGAGACCGTCCGGGACACGGCGCGGGTGCTCGGCCGGATGTTCGACGGCATCGAGTACCGGGGCGACAGCCAGCAGGCGGTCGAAGAGCTCGCCGCGTCCTCCGGCGTGCCCGTCTTCAACGGTCTCACCGACGACTGGCACCCGACCCAGATGCTGGCCGACGTGCTCACCATGACCGAGCACTGCGCCAAGCCGCTGGAGCGGATCGCCTTCGCCTACCTGGGCGACGCCCGCTTCAACATGGGCAACTCCTACCTGGTGACCGGCGCCCTGCTGGGCATGGACGTACGGATCGTCGCGCCGAAGGAGTACTGGCCGGCCGAGGCGGTCGTGGCGCGGGCCCGCGAGCTGGCCGCGTCCAGCGGGGCCCGGATCACCCTGACCGAGGACGTCGCGGAGGGTGTGGCGCAGGCCGACTTCGTGGCCACGGACGTGTGGGTCTCGATGGGCGAGCCCAAGGAGGTCTGGGACGAGCGGATCGCGGCCCTGGGCCCGTACGCCGTCACCATGGACGTGCTGCGCGCGACCGGGAACCCGGACGTGCGGTTTCTGCACTGCCTGCCCGCGTACCACGACCTCGGCACCAAGGTGGCCCAGGAGGTCCACGCGCGGCACGGCCTGGAGTGGCTGGAGGTGTCCGACGAGGTGTTCGAGTCGGCGCACTCCGTCGTCTTCGACGAGGCGGAGAACCGGCTGCACACCATCAAGGCCGTGCTCGTCGCGACGATGGCGAAGCCCGCCGCCCCGTCCGCCGCATAGTCATACGCATCCGCCGGGCGGCCCGCCGCGGGCCGCCCCGCGGTCAGGCGGTGGCCGCCGCGCGGGCCGGCAGGGTGAACCACACGGCCTTGCCGCGCTCGGTGGGGCGGTGGCCGCAGGCGGAGCTCAGGGCCCGGAGCAGCAGCAGACCGCGGCCGTGCTCCTGCCAGGGGTCGGGGTGGTCCTCGTCCGGGAGGGCGAGGAGGTCGCGGGGCGGCCGCGGATCGCCGTCGTGGACCTCCACCTGGCAGCCGTCCGCCAGCGTCTCCACGACCAGTTCGATCGGCGCCCCCGCCGCGGTGTGCTGCACGGCGTTGGCCACCAGTTCGGCGGTCAGCAGCTCGGCGGTGTCGCGGTCGGCGCACGGACCGGTGTCCGTCAGGGCGGTACGGACCAGGGCGCGGGCCATGGGCACGGCGGCTGCCGTGTGCGGCAGGGCGAGCCGCCAGGCGCAGGCGTCGGGCATGGCCGGTCCGTCCGTTCCGTGGGGGGCGGGGGAGGGAAGCTTTCGTGTTCAACCATACGGAGCCGCCCGCGCGGTTCGTAGGGCACCCCGGCACGAAGGCGGCGGACCCCCGGCGGCGAGCCGGCGGGAACCTCGGCTCGTCCCCCGTCTGTCGCGTTTCCGTGACGGCGGTCACAAGACGGTGATAGCGTCGTACGCGTGAGCCCCTTCACCGGTTCCACACCAGCGACCGAACGGTGGCGCCACCTGCGGGTGACCCGGCAGGACGGCATCGCCACCGTCACCCTCGACCGCCCCGAGAAGCTGAACGCGCTCACCTTCGGCGCCTACGCCGACCTGCGCGATCTGCTCGCCGAACTCTCCCGCACCCGCTCCGTGCGCGCCCTCGTCCTGGCCGGCGAGGGCCGCGGCTTCTGCTCCGGCGGGGACGTGGACGAGATCATCGGTGCCACCCTCGCCATGGACACCTCCGAACTCCTCGACTTCAACCGGATGACCGGCCAGGTGGTCCGCGCCGTCCGCGAATGCCCCTTCCCCGTGATCGCCGCCGTCCACGGGGTGGCCGCGGGCGCGGGGGCCGTCCTCGCCCTCGCCGCCGACTTCCGCATCGCCGACCCCACCGCCCGCTTCGCCTTCCTCTTCACCCGCGTCGGCCTCTCCGGCGGCGACATGGGCGCCGCCTACCTGCTGCCCCGGGTCGTGGGCCTCGGCCACGCCACCCGGATCCTGATGCTCGGAGAGCCCGTACGGGCCCCCGAGGCGGAACGCATCGGCCTGCTCAGCGAGCTCGTCGACGAGGGCAAGGCCGACGTGCGGGCCGCCGAACTCGCCGCCCGCCTCGCCGCCGGGCCCGCCCTCGCCCACGCCCAGACCAAGGCCCTGCTCACCGCCGAACTGGACATGCCGCTGGCCGCCTCCGTGGAACTGGACGCCAGCACGCAGGCCCTGCTGATGCACGGACAGGACTACGCCGAGTTCCACGCCGCCTTCACCGGGAAGCGGCCGCCGCAGTGGAAGGGGAGGTAGGGCCGTGTCCCAGTCCGTGGCCCCGTCCGTGTCCCAGTCCCCATCTCCGTCCCTGTCCCCGTCCCCGTCCGCGCCGGGGCCCGCCCGGCGGGTCGCCGTCGTCGGCGGGGGGCCGGGCGGGCTCTACGCCGCCGCACTGCTGGCCCGTCAGGGGCACGCCGTCGACCTGTGGGAGCGGGGCGCCCCCGACGACACCTTCGGCTTCGGCGTCGTCCTCTCCGACGAGACCCTCGGCGGCATCGAACGGGCCGACACCGTCGTCCACGCCGCCCTGGCCGCCGAGTTCGTCCGCTGGGACGACGTGGACATCGTCCACCGGGGCCGGCTGCTGACCTCCGGCGGCCACGGCTTCGCCGCCCTCGGCCGGCGCCGGCTCCTGGAGATCCTGCACGCCCGCTGCGAGACCCTCGGCGTCCGGCTCCGCTTCCGCGCCGCCGCCCCCGACGCCTGGGAGCTCGCCCGCTCGTACGACCTGGTCGTCGCGGCCGACGGGGTGCACAGCGCCACCCGCGAGAGCGGCGCCGCCCACTTCCGGCCCACCGTCACCCCCGGCCGCTGCCGTTACGTCTGGCTCGCCGCCGACTTCGCCTTCGACGCCTTCCGCTTCGAGATCGCGGAGACCGAGCACGGCATCATGCAGCTGCACGCCTACCCGTACTCCGCCGACTCCTCCACCGCCATCGTCGAGATGCGCGAGGAGGTGTGGCGGGCGGCCGGCCTCGACCTGTGCGACGAGGAGGAGTCCGCCGCCCGCTGCGCCAAGATCTTCACCGAGGCGCTGCGGGGCAGGCCGCTGCGCGGCAACCGCTCGGCCTGGACCCGGTTCCGCACCGTCGTCAACGCACGCTGGTCGCACGGGAACGTGGTCCTCCTCGGCGACGCCGCCCACACGGCCCACTTCTCCGTCGGCTCCGGGACCAAACTCGCCGTCGAGGACGCCCTCGCGCTCGCCGACGCCCTCGCCGCGCACCCCGAGGTCCCCGAAGCCCTCGCCGCCTACGAGGCCGAGCGCAGGCCCGCCGTGGCCAGCACCCAGCGGGCCGCCGCCGCCAGCATGCGCTGGTTCGAGGAGATCGGCGGCTACGTCGGCCAGCCCGCCCGGCAGTTCGCCTTCAACCTGCTCACCCGCAGCCGCCGGGTCACGCACGACAACCTCCGGCTGCGCGACGCCCGCTTCACCCGCGCGGTGGAGGCCGAGTTCGGCTGCCCGCGGCAGGGGCCGGACGGGCCGGCCACCCCGCCCATGTTCACCCCGTTCACCCTGCGCGGACTGACCCTGCGCAACCGCGTCGTCGTCTCGCCGATGGACATGTACTCCGCCGTCGAGGGGGTGCCCGGCGACTTCCACCTGGTGCACCTGGGCGGGCGGGCCCTGGGCGGGGCCGGCCTGGTCATGACGGAGATGGTCTGCGTCAGCGCCGAGGGCCGGATCACCCCCGGCTGCGCCGGCCTGTGGACGGCCGAGCAGGCGGACGCCTGGAAGCGGATCGCCGACTTCGTCCACACCTCCGCGCCCGGCACCGCCCTCGGCCTCCAGCTCGGCCACTCCGGCCGCAAGGGCTCGACCCGGCTCATGTGGGAGGGCATGGACGAACCGCTCCCCGACGGCAACTGGCCGCTCGTCGCCGCCTCCGCGCTGCCCTACAAGCCCGGGGTCTCCGCCGTCCCGCGCGCCCTGGGCGCCGCCGACCTCGCCGCCATCCGCTCCGACTTCGCGGCGGCCGCCGTGCGCGGCGCCGACTGCGGGTTCGACCTGCTGGAACTGCACTGCGCCCACGGCTACCTGCTGTCCGGCTTCCTCTCCCCCCTCACCAACCAACGCGAGGACGCCTACGGGGGTTCCCTGGAGAACCGGCTGCGCTTCCCCCTGGAGGTCTTCGACGCCGTCCGCGAGGTCTGGCCCGACGACCGCCCGATGACCGTCCGGCTCTCCGCGACCGACTGGGCGCCCGGCGGCACCACGCCCGAGGAGGCCGAGCGGATCGCCGCCGCCTTCGCCGCGCACGGGGCCGACGCCGTCGACGTCTCCACCGGACAGGTCGTCGCGGACGAGGCCCCGGAGTACGGGCGCTCGTACCAGACCCCCTACGCCGACCGGATCCGCAACGCCCTGGGCGTCCCCGTCATCGCCGTGGGGGCGATCTCCTCCTGGGACGACGTCAACTCCCTGCTGCTGGCCGGCCGCGCCGACCTGTGCGCCCTGGGCCGTCCGCACCTGTACGACCCGCACTGGACCCTGCACGCGGCGGCCGACCAGGGGTACGAGGGCCCGGGCGCGCCCTGGCCCGCCCCGTACCGGGCGGGCAGCCGCAAACCGCCCACCGGGAAGGGATGAGGCGGCCGCGGCCCCTCTGCGGCTCCCTCTGGGCCCCTCTGCGTCCCCGGCCGCGTCCCCGGTCGGGGCCCCGGCCGGGGACGGCTCAGGCGCGGGTGAGCCCGACGCGGTCCTCGACGGGGACGAAGCCGAGGCGCCGGTAGACACCGTTGCTGGTGGGGTTGGCCAGGTCGGTGAAGAGCAGCACCTCGCCGGCCCCGGCCGCGTACGCCGCCTCGCTCGTCGCGTGCGTCACCCCGGCGGCGTAACCGCGGCGCCGTTCGGCGGGCGGGGTGTAGACGGGGCCGATGCGGGAGGCGGAACCGATCGGGCGGAAGAAACCCGCCAGGGCGACCGGCCTGCCCCCGTTCTCCCAGAGCAGGTACCCGCCGTACGAGATCCGGTCGCGCAGGGAGGCCTCCGACGGGGTGCCGGGGGTGTCGCACTCCCGGTTGAACTCCGCGCACCACCGCGCCAGCAACGGCAGGTCCGCCTCGGTGGCGGGCCGGGCCCGGCCCTCGGGCGCCGGGTCGGGGGCCGTCAGGGTGCCCAGCCGGTAGAGGCGCAGCTCCTCGGCGACGCGGGTCGGCGTGCCCCAGGCCCCGGCCAGGGTCCGCGCGTCGGCGCGGCGGAGGTTCAGGTGCCGCACGCGGGTGAGCAGGGGCTCCGACGAGAGGGCGGCGCCCAGGGCCTCGACGGCCTCGGTGGGCAGGGCGCCGAGCAGCAGGGGGAAGGGCGGGGTGTAAAGCACGGCGCCCCCGACGGTGCCGTCGGCCCCGGTCCACCAGCCGAAGACGGGTTCGGCGTCGCCGTAGGCCCGGGGGCCGCGCCGCTCCAGGGCGTCGATGACGCTCAGCAGGGTGGTGTTGACGACGGGATGCGCGGCCACGGCCGGGCGTGCGGCGGCCAGACAGGCCGCCAGATCGGTGCTGAAGGTCCAGGTCATGCCCCATCGTGACGGGCACCGGAGGCGGCCCGCACCGGGTTTTCCAGCGGCCGGGAGGGGCGCTCGGGGAGGGGCGCTCGGCCCGGGGGCGGGACGGTGCTCGCCCGGGGGGCGCCCGGTGCGGCGGGTGCGCTCCCCCGGGCGGGGGAGACGGTACCCCCGCGTGGGGGAGGGGCGGGGCGCGGGCGGCTGGGACCTTGGGGAGTGCGAGCAGGACACCGGCTCCGCCGACCGGGCGGGCCGTCGGACGAGGAGGAACCATGAGCGCTCACCAGGCGGCCACCGCCACCAGCCGGGCGACGGGCCCCGGCCCGCTACGGCTGGACGAAGCGGGCGCCCGCGTCGCGCAGCCGGGCGTGCAGTTCGGCGAAGACCGCCGCGGCCCGGTCGCCCGGCCAGTCCGCGGGGAGCAGCTCCCGCGGCAGCCCGGGGTCGGCGTAGGGCAGCCGCCGCCAGGTGTCCAGGGCCGGCAGGTAGGCCCGGTAGGCGGCCTCGGGGGTGGGGGCGGGGCCCGACTGGAGGGCGCGCAGGGCGGGCTCGTGCAGGTCGAGGAACTCCTCGTGCTGCTTGGCCAGGGCGGCCAGGTCCCACCAGCGGGCCACGGCCTCGGCCGTCGGCGCGAAGCCGAGGTGGGCGCCGCGGAAGAGCTCCACGTAGCCGGTCAGGTGCAGCCGCTCCAGGGTGTGTTCCGTCTCCTCGGCCAGCTGGGCCGGTGCGATCCACACCCCGGGCGCCACCGAGCCGAAACCCAGCCGGGCCAGGCGCGAGCGCAGCAGGTGCCGCTTGTGCCGCTCCTGCTCGGGGACGGAGAAGACGGCGACCAGCCACTCCGGCGAGACCGGCACGGCCCCGTAGATCCGGCGGTCGCCGTCCTCCAGCAACAGCCGGGCCTCCTCGGAGAGCCGGTAGCCGGCGGAGCCGTCCGCGGCCTTCGCGGGCACCAGGAAGCCGCGCCGCTTGAGCCGGGACACCGAGGAACGGACGGAGGGCGCGTCGACCCCGGCCGCGCCCAGCAGGCGCACCAGGGCGGACACCGGGACGGCTCCGTCGAAGGACCGCCCGTAGGCGCCGTAGAAAGTCACGATCAGGGATCGCGGAGTGTGCTGCTCGGCCACGGGTTCACTCTAGATCGCGCAGCCGGAAGCGCTGGAGTTTGCCGGTGGGGGTCCGCGGCAGCGCGGGCAGGAAGACGAAGGAGCGCGGGCACTTGTGGGGGGCCAGCTCCCCCTTCATGAAGCTCCGCAGCGTCTCCTCCGTGAGCACGGCCCCCGCGCGCGGGACGGTGTAGGCGACCACGACCTGCCCGCGCCGTTCGTCGGGCCGGCCCACGACCGCGACCTCCGCCACGTCGGGATGGCGCAGCAGCGCCTCCTCCACCTCCGGGCCCGCGATGTTGTAGCCCGAGGAGATGATCATGTCGTCGGCGCGGGCGACGTAGCGGAAGTAGCCGTCGGGGTCGCGGACGTAGGTGTCGCCGGTGAGGTTCCAGCCGTCCCGTACGTACTCGCCCTGGCGGGGGTCGGCCAGATAGCGGCAGCCGACCGGCCCGCGCACGGCCAGCAGGCCCGGCTCGTTGTCGGGGACGGGGCGGCCGGAGGGGTCCACCACGCGGGCCTGCCAGCCGGGGACGGCCCGGCCGGTGGTGCCGGGGCGGATGTCCTCGTCGGCGGCGGAGATGAAGATGTGCAGCAGTTCGGTGGCCCCGATGCCGTTGATGATCCGCAGGCCGGTGCGCTCGTACCAGGCCTGCCAGGTGGCGGCGGGCAGGTTCTCGCCGGCGGAGACGCAGCGGCGCAGCGCGGACAGGTCGTAGGCGCCCGTGTCGTAGGGGCCCAGGGTGTCCAGCATCGAGCGGTAGGCGGTGGGGGCGGTGAACAGGACGGTGACCCGGTGTGCGGCGAGGGCGGGCAGCAGGCGGCGGGGCGCGGCCTCCTCCAGCAGCAGGGCGCAGGCCCCCGCCCGCAGGGGGAAGACGACCAGTCCGCCGAGGCCGAAGGTGAACCCGAGGGGCGGACTGCCGGCGAACACGTCGTCGGGGCGGGGTCTGAGGACGGTGCGGGAGAAGGTGTCGGCGACGGCGAGGAGGTCGCGGTGGAAGTGCATGCAGCCCTTGGGGCGGCCGGTGGTCCCGGAGGTGAAGGCGATGAGGGCCACGTCGTCGGCGGAGGTCTCGACGGCGGGGTAGGGAGCGGAGTGGGCTGCGGCCAGCCGCAGCAGGTCGTCGGGGGAGTCCCCGCCGTACGGGGTGATCCGCAGCCCCGGCACCTCGGCCCTGGCCAGGTCGTCGAGGGCGTCGGTGTGGCACAGGGCGTGCCGGACCCGGGCCATGGCGCAGACGGTCGCCAGCTCCTGGGCGCGCTGCTGGGCCAGTACGGTGACGGCCACCGCGCCGGCCTTCATCACGGCCAGCCAGCAGGCGGCCAGCCAGGGCCCCGTGGGCCCGCGCAGCAGCACCCGGTTGCCGGGGACGACGCCCAGGTCGGCGGTGAGGGCGTGGGCCAGGCGGTCGACGCGCTCGCGCAGCTCCCCGTACGACCACACCTCGCCGGAGCCGCTGCGGAAGGCGGGCCGGTCCGGTCCGAACCGGGCGATGGTGGCGTCGAGCAGCTCGGCGCCGCAGTTCAGCCGGTCCGGATAGGCCAGTTCGGGCAGCTCGAAGAGGAGCTCCGGCCAGGCGTGGGCGGGCGGCAGGTTGTCGCGCGCGAAAGTGTCGGTGTGGGCGGAAGGCTTGAGCTCCAAGGCGGGTTCGCCCCCTTGCGACGTCCGGATTGGGGTGGAGCCGGCCGTGCTGATCTGTCCAGAGCGTATCGTGATGGTGACGGCAGTCAACAGGACGCGATAGAGGAACACGACGGGACTTGGGGGCCTTCGGATGGCCGGATTCGCGCTCGGAGTGGAACAAGAGGAATGGTGCGCGCAGTTGCGCGCCCTGGCGCAGGGGCGGCTGAGGCCGCTCGCCGAGAAGGGCGAGCCCGGCCGGGTGAACCGGCCGCTGCTGGCGGAGCTGGGGGAACTGGGGCTGCTGGAGCGGGTCTTCGGCTCCGGGGCGCTGGAGCTGTGCCTGCTGAGGGAGTCCCTCGCCTACGGGTGCACCGAGGCGGAGACGGCCCTGGCGCTCCAGGGGCTCGGCGGCCATCCGGTGCTGCGCTTCGGCAGCGCGGCCCAGCGGGAGCGGTGGCTGCCGGGGGTCCGGGCGGGGCGGCTGGTGGCGGCGTTCGCGCTGAGCGAGCCGGGCGCGGGCTCCGACGCGGCCGCCCTGGCCCTGGCGGCCTCCCCGGAGGGGTCCGGCTGGCGGCTGGAGGGGGCAAAGTGCTGGATCTCCAACGCCCCCGAGGCCGATTTCTACACCGTCTTCGCCCGGACGGGTGGGGCGCCCGGTGCGAAGGGCATCACCGCCTTCCTGGTCCCGGCGGACCGGCCGGGGCTGACGGGGGAGGCCCTCGACATGCTCTCGCCGCATCCGATCGGCTCGCTGGCCTTCGACGGGGTGCCGGTGGGCCGGGAGGACGTCCTGGGCGAGCCGGGGCAGGGCTTCCGGGTCGCGATGGAGACCCTGAACCTGTTCCGGCCGAGCGTGGGGGCCTTCGCGGTCGGCATGGCGCGGGCCGCGCTGGACGCCACGCTGGCGCACACCGCCGGCCGTACCGCCTTCGGCGGGGTGCTGGCCGACCTCCAGACGGTCGCCCACCGGGTGGCGGAGATGGCCACCCGGACCGAGGCCGCCCGGCTGCTGGTGTACGCGGCGGCCGGCGCGTACGACACCGGCGCCGCGGACGTGCCCCGCCGCGCGGCGATGGCCAAGCTCCTGGCGACGGAGACGGCCCAGTACGTGGTCGACCACGCCGTCCAGCTGCACGGGGCGATCGCCCTGCGGCGCGGCCACCTGCTGGAGCACCTGTACCGGGAGGTGCGGGCGCCCAGGATCTACGAGGGGGCCAGCGAGGTGCAGCGGGGCATCATCGCCAAGGAGCTGTACCGGGGGGTGACGGTCCGATGAGCGCGGGGCGTCCCGGCCTGGAGCGCGTCAACCCGCCGGAGCTGTCCCCGGCGACGGGCTTCTCGCACGCCGTCACCGCCACCGGGGGCCGGCTGGTGTTCCTGGCCGGCCAGACCGCGCTCGACGGCTCCGGCAAGGTGGTGGGGCAGACCCTGCCGGAGCAGTTCGAGCGGGCCCTGGCCAACCTGCTGGCGGCCCTGGCCGCGGCGGGCGGAGCCCCCTCGGACCTGGCCCGGGTGACGGTGTACGCGGTGGACGTGGAGGACTACCGCGCCCACGCCGGCGAACTGGGCCGGATCTGGCGGCGGCTGGCGGGCCGTGACTATCCGGCGATGGCCGTGGTCGGCGTGGTCCGCCTCTGGGACACGGAGGCCCTGCTGGAGCTGGACGGGATCGCCGTGCTCCCGTAGCGCCGGGGGTCAGGAGGCGGAGTCGAGGAGGGCGCCCATCCACTCCTCGATGCCGGCCACCGTGCGCGGCAGGGCGCCCGACATCAGGCGCGCCCCGTCGGAGGTGATGACGAGGTCGTCCTCGATGCGTACGCCCATGCCGCGCAGTTCGGCGGGGAGGGTCTCGTCGTCCGGCTGGAGGTAGAGGCCCGGCTCGACCGTGAGGACCTGGCCCTCCTCCAGCACCCCGTCCAGGTACGTGTCGGCGCGCGCCTTCGCGCAGTCGTGGACGTCGAGGCCGAGCATGTGGCCGCTGCTGCACAGGGTGTAGCGCCGGTGCAGGTCGCCCCCGGCGTCCTTGAGCACGCCCCACTCGGCGAGGCCCTCGGCGATGACCCGCATCCCGGCCCGGTGGAAGTCCCGGAAGCTCGCTCCGGGCCGCAGCGCGGCGATGCCCGCCTCCTGGGCGGCGAGCACCAGCTCGTAGACCTGCTTCTGCACGGGCGAGAAGCGCCCGGACAGCGGCAGGGTGCGGGTGATGTCGGCGGTGTAGAGGCTGTCGGTCTCCACGCCCGCGTCCAGCAGCAGGAGTTCGTCCCGGTCCAGCCGTCCGTCGTTGCGGATCCAGTGCAGCACGCAGGCGTGCGCGCCGGAGGCGGCGATGGTCTCGTATCCGAGGCCGTTGCCCTCGGCGCGGGCCCGCAGGGCGAAGACCCCCTCGATCCAGCGCTCACCCCGCGGGTGGGCGAGGGCCGCCGGCAGCGCCCGTACGGCGTCCTCGAATCCGGCGGTGGTGTGGTCGACGGCGAGCTGGAGCTGGTCGACCTCCCAGGCGTCCTTGACGAGCCGCAGTTCGGCGAGGGCGGCGGCCAGTTCGGCGTCGGTGGCGGCGTTGCGGCCGGTGGGGGAGCCGAGCGCGTCGAGGTGGGCGCAGCGCAGCCCGGTGAGCCGCTCCGACTCGGCCAGGTCGGGGCGCCGGCCCACCCAGAACTCCCCGTAGCGGCGGTCCCGGTAGAACTCCTCGGTGCCGTCGGAGCGGTCGGAGCGGGGGCGCAGGTAGAGGACGGCCTCGTGGCCGTGCGGCCCGGCCGGCTCCAGGACCAGGACGTGGCCCACCTGGTCCTCGCCCGTCAGGCCGGTGAGCCAGGCGTACGCGCTGTGCGGCCGGAAACGGAAGTCGCAGTCGTTGGAGCGGACCCGCAGCTCACCGGCCGGGACGATCAGCCGCTCGCCCGGGAAGCGGGCGGAGAGCCGGGCGCGGCGGGCGGGGGTGACGTCGTACGCGGTCACCCGGGAGCCGGCGGGCAGGGGAGAGGGCGCCCAGTTCCCCGCCATGAAGCGGGACAACTCCGCTGATACCGGGAGGTCGTGGCTGCCGGTGTTCAGGCGGGAGGAGGTGTCGGTCACGGAGGCTCCCTCGAGAAGGACTGAACTGATGTGCGCACAGGGCTTGTCAGTGCAATTTCACATTACTATGTTACAGCTCACACCGCGGCACGTTAATCCCCGTCAAACGCCGTGTGAAGCAGGGCAGTTCACGCACCACTCCCCCACCTCCCTTCCCACAGGAGCATCAAGGTGTCCCAGCCCAGAGCTGTGCGTACGTCTCTCCTCTCCGCCGCCGTCACGGTCACCCTCCTCGCCACCGCCGGCCAGGCAGTGACCCAGGCCGCCGAGCGGGGCGCCCCCGCCGCCGCACCCGCCGCGTCGGCGCCCGCCGCCTTCGCCGCCGGTCCCGCCGCCGCGCCGAACCCCTTCGACGAGGTCGACCGCCTCGCCGACGCCAAGCAGCTCGCTCCGACCCCCGCCCCGGCCCCCGGCGGCAAGTCCGTCGCCGACAACCGGGTTCCCGGCGCCGCCGACCCGGCCCCCGGGGCCGACAAGGGCCGCAAGACGGCCACCGCCCAGGCCGCGCCCACTGCCAAGAGCGTCGCCGCGGGCGTGCCCTGCACCCTCGACGGGATCACGGGCCTCGGCCCGGAGCAGTTCGCCGACTTCCTCGCCGACCCGGCCGTCACCGCCGACGGCTGCCTGCGGGGCCTCATATGGACCTGGGACGCGCGCCTCGCGCCCGTCATGTCCGACGCCCACGTCCAGGCCGTCTCCCACCGGATATCCGCCCTGGCCGCCGCCCACGACGGCCGCGACTCCTCTCACCTGGAGGAGATGTTCACCTACCTGCACGCGGTCGTCTACCATGACTACTCGCGCACCGAGATCGACGTCACCGACGCCCCCACCGTCGACGCCATGCGCCAGGCCATCGCCGACTTCGGGGGCGCGGCCCACACCTTCGACGTCACTGCCTCCAACGCCCGCACCCTGCGCGAGGCCCTCTACGCGGGCAGCGCGCCCGGTCTGCGCCAGCACCAGCTCGGCCTGATCAAGAAGGTCCTGCCGACCCTGGACGCCTCCCACCCGGCCACCAACCAGGACGCCTCCTGGGGCGGCGCCGCCCTCGCGGCCCTCTCCGTCAACTACCTGGGCGTCTACCCGGGCAACAACGACGCCGCCTTCCAGGCCGCCGTCAAGGCGGACCCGGCCTACCGGGCGCTCTTCAAGGCCTTCGCCGGCTACGGCCACCTCAAGGGCGGCGCCAACGCGTGGGCCGCCCGCGACGCGCTCGGCGAGTACGGCCGCTTCGGCCAGGTCGACGGCCTGAAGGACCAGATCACGGCCGACCTCGGCGCCCTCCTCGAACCGGTCAAGTCCACCTGGGGCAACGGCAGCGAGCAGTGGGCCAAGCTGGTCTCCTGGCTCAACTTCTACGAGGCCTGCAAGCCGTACGGGGTGTGCAAGGAGGACATCGAAAAGCAGCTCTTCCCGAACACCTACACCTACGACAACGGCGGCATCAAGGTCCGCACCGCCCTCGACCGCGCCACCGTCGACCAGCTCTACTACGCGAGCAAGCAGGTCAAGACCCAGTTCCACCGCGTCCTGGGCACCGACCAGCCGCTCGCCGGGGACCCCAACAGCACGCTGAACATCGTGCTCTACGCCTCCCGCGCCGACTACGTGAACTACCACCCGATCCTGACCGGCTACGGCACCAACAACGGCGGCATCTACATCGAGAACGGCGCCACCTTCTACACCTACCAGCGCCGCGTCCCGCAGGACTCCTCCCTCACCCTGGAAGAGCTCTTCCGCCACGAGTACACGCACTACCTCAACGGCCGCTTCGCCGTCCCCGGCTTCTTCGGCCAGGGCGACTGGTACCAGGGCGACCGCACCACCGCCATGGACGAGGGCACCGCCGAGTTCTTCGACGGCTCCACCCGCGACGACGGCATCGCCGTCCGCAAGTCCCTGGTCCGCGGCATCATCAACGACACCGCCGGCGGCGGCCCGCGCATGAGCGTCGAGCAGCTCCTGCACGCCACGTACGACGGCGACGGCTTCCGCTTCTACAACTACGCGGGCACGTTCTTCGAGTTCCTCTGGACCGAGAAGCCCTCGCTGCTGCGCGAGATGTACGGCTACCTGCGCGCCAACGACGTCGCCGGCTTCGACGCCTGGCGCCACCGCATGGGCGCGGACACCTACCTCCAGCGCGACTACAACCGCTTCCTGGACGCCCAGATCGCCAAGGTGGACCAGCTCTACGTCCCCAACACCACCTTCACGGCCAACGACCGGCTGCGGGACTCCGCGCTCGCCTCGGTGAAGTCCTCCTTCGCCGCGGCGACGTACAACACCCCGGACTGCGTGGAGAACGGCGACCCCGGCAAGCGCCGCTTCACCTGTACGGGCCGGATCACCGCGAACCTGAAGAACTGGCGCAGCGACGACCAGAACTTCAAGGACATGTCCGAGACGGTCGACTACTTCATCCTCGATCGGGCCGGCGCGGCCTCCAACAACCTGGCGGACATGAACTGTTCCTTCGGGCCGGTGGAGATCTGGGACAACAAGGCCGCAGGCACCTCCTCCTTCAGCTGTGAGGGCCCCCTCCGCAGCTGACCGCGCGCCTGGGGCCGGTTCCGGCGGGGGGCGGAACCGGCCCTGGGCACCAGCAAAAGAATGTGACATATTACTGACATGGACGTCGTGATCATTGGCGCCGGCGTCGTCGGAGCCGCGTGCGCGTACTACGCGAGCCGCGCCGGTCTCTCCGTGACGGTGGTGGACCGGGGACCCGTCGCCGGCGGCACCACCGGTGCGGGCGAGGGCAACCTCCTCGTCTCCGACAAGGAGGCGGGCCCCGAACTCGACCTGGCCCTCCTCTCCGCCCGCCTCTGGCAGGAGCTGTCCGCCGCACTGCCCCGCGCCGTCGAGTACGAGCCCAAGGGCGGCCTGGTGGTGGCCCCCGACGAGACCACCCTCAAGGCCCTGCGCCACTTCGCCGAGGGCCAGCGCGCCGCAGGCGTCGTCGCCACGGAGGTCACGGCCCTGCACGATCTGGAACCCCACCTGGCCCCGGGCCTGGCGGGCGGCTTCCACTACCCGCAGGACGCCCAGGTCCAGCCGGCCCTCGCGGCCGCCCACCTCCTGAAGGCCTCGGGCGCGACCCTGCACCTGGGCGAAGAGGTCACCGGACTCCTCCTGGACGGGAACACGGTCAAGGGCGTCCGCACCTCCCGCCGCACCCTCCACGCCCCCGCGGTGGTCAACGCCGCCGGCACCTGGGCCGGCCGGATCGCCGACCTCGCCGGAACCACCCTCCCCGTCCTGCCCCGCCGGGGCTTCGTCCTGGTGACGGAACCCCTTCCCCGGCTGATCCGCCACAAGGTCTACGCGGCGGACTACATCGCGGACGTGGCCAGCGACTCGGCGGCCCTCCAGTCCTCCGCCGTCGTGGAGGGCACCCCCTCGGGCCCGGTCCTGATCGGCGCCACCCGCGAACGCGTCGGCTTCGACCGCACCCTGTCCACCGACGCCCTGCGCCGCCTGGCCGCCCAGGCCGCGGCCCTCTTCCCGGTCCTGGCGGACGTCCGCGCCCTGCGCACCTACCACGGCTTCCGCCCCTACCTCCCGGACCACCTCCCGGCCATCGGCCCGGACCCCCGCACCCCGGGCCTCCTCCACGCCTGCGGCCACGAGGGCGCCGGCATCGGCCTGGCCCCGGCGACAGGAGCCCTCATCGCGGCGGCCCTCACGGACACCACACCGCCGCTGCCTCCGGCTCCCTTCCGCCCGGACCGCTTCGGCCCGTGACCCCGGCCCCCCGCCCCCGCCTCCCCGCACACCGGAACGACACTCCCCGAGGAGCCCCCTGATGCGCAGCCCCCGCGAGCTGGTCGGCGGCAGCCCGGCGGCCACGTACCCCCTCGCCTTCGACGGCCGCGAGCTGCCCGCCCAGGAGGGCCAGACCATCGCCGCCGTCCTCTGGGCGGCCGGGATCCTGGCCTGGCGCACCACCCGCCAGGGCGGCACCCCCCGCGGCGCGTTCTGCGGCATCGGCTCCTGCTACGACTGCCTCGTCACCGTCAACGGCCGGCCCAACCAGCGGGCCTGCCTCGTCCCGGCCCGCCCCGGAGACACCGTCACCACCCAGGAGGGCACCGGCCATGCCGACCTCGCCGTCTGACCCCACCGCCCTCACCGACCTCGCGGTCATCGGCGCGGGCCCCGCCGGTCTCGCGGCCGCCGTCACCGCCGCGGGGCTCGGCCTGCGCGTCACCCTCATCGACACCGCGGAGCGCCCCGGCGGCCAGTACTACCGCCACCCCGCCGCCACCCTCGGCGCCACCCGCCCCCAGGCCCTGCACCACGACTGGCGGGCCTTCGCCACCCGCGAGGCGGCCCTGCGCGCGCACGAGGCGGCGGGCCGCATCACGTACCTCCCCCGCCACCACGTGTGGACGGTGGTCCCGGACCCGGACCCGAACCCGGCCCCGAACGCGGCCCCGCACCCCGGCCCGCCCCCCGGGCCCCGCGCCTGGACCCTCCACGCGGTCGCCGGCCACGCCCCCGACGAGACCCCGACGACCCTCCGCGCCCGCCGCGTCCTGCTCGCCACCGGCGCCTACGAACGCCAGCTCCCCTTCCCCGGCTGGACCCTGCCCGGCGTGGTGGGGGCCGGCGGCGCCCAGGCCATGCTGAAGAACAACCTCGTCCTCCCCGGCCGCCGCGTCGTGGTGGCCGGCAGCGGCCCGCTCCTCCTCGCCGTCGCCGGCTCCCTCGCCGCCGCCGGAGCCACCGTCCCGGCCGTCGTCGAGGCCGCCTCGTACACCGCGTACGCCCCCCAGGCGCCCGCCCTGCTCCGCAACCCCGCCAAACTCGCCGAAGGCGCCACGTACGGCGGAGCCCTGCTGCGCCACGGCGTCCGGCTGCTGACCCGGCACGCCGTCACCGAGGCGCACGGCACCACCCGTGTCGAGGCCGTCACCGTCGCCCGCCTCGGCAAGGACTGGAGCCCGCTGCCCGGCACCGCCCGCCGCATCCCCTGCGACGCCCTCGCGGTGGGCCACGGCCTGGTGCCCCAGCTGGAGCTGGCCACCGGCCTCGGCTGCGCCACCCGCCAGGCCCCCGACGGCACGGTCGCCCTGGAACTGGACGCCGCCCAGCGCACCTCCGTTCCGGGCATCTGGTCGGCCGGCGAGACCGGCGGCATCGGCGGCGCCCAACTGGCCCTGACCGAGGGCGAGATCGCCGCGCACGCCATCGCCGGGCGGCCGGTCCCCGCCGCCCTCACCCGCCGCCGCGCCCGGCTGCGCGCCTTCGCCGCGGCGATGGCCGCCGCGCACCGCCCCGGCCCCGGCTGGACCGGCTGGCTGCGCGAGGAGACGGACGTGTGCCGCTGCGAGGAGGTCCCGGCCGGGGCGATCCGCGAGGCGGCGCAGGAGCTGGGGGCGCGCGACGCCCGTACCGTCAAGCTCCTCACCCGGGCGGGCATGGGCTGGTGCCAGGGCCGCATGTGCGGTCCGGCCGTGGCCGCCCTGGCCGGCGAGGCCCCCGCCCCCGACCGGCGTCCGCTGTCCTGCCCGGTCCCGCTACGCCACCTGGCCGCCCTGCCCCCGGCGGAGCCGGCCCCGCCGGTCCGCTGAAGGGCCCCGCTCCGTCGACTTCCCCGCACGTACCCCTGACCGGCCCCTTGTGGCCGATCCAGGCCCACTAGTAAAATGTCACACACCACACTAGGGAGTCCTCCATGACCGACGCGCCCACCCCCGCGCCCTCCACCACCCCCGGCCCCGACACCCGCACCCGCCCCTGGCACGGCATCATGGTCGCCACCGCCCTGCCCCTGCGCGAGGACCTCTCCGTCGACTACGACGCCTACGCCGAACACGTCGCCTGGCTGATCGCCAACGGCTGCGACGGCGTCGTGCCCAACGGCTCCCTCGGCGAGTACCAGACCCTCACCGACGAGGAGCGCGCCCGCGTCGTCCGCACCGCCGTCGAGGCCGCCGGAGACGGCGCCCGCGTCATGCCCGGCGTGGCGGCGTACGGCAGCGCCGAGGCCCGCCGCTGGGCCGACCAGGCCGCCGAGGCCGGCGCCGGCTCCGTCCTGCTCCTGCCCCCCAACGCCTTCCGCGCCGACGAGGAGACCGTCCGCGCCCACTACGCGGAGGTCGCCCGGACCGGTCTGCCGGTCGTCGCGTACAACAACCCGTACGACACCAAGGTGGACCTGACCCCCTCCCTCCTCGCGCGCCTGCACGCCGACGGCAGCATCGTCGCCGTCAAGGAGTTCAGCGGGGACGTCCGCCGCGCCTACGAGATCGCCGAACTCGCCCCGGGCCTGGACCTGCTGATCGGCGCCGACGACGTCCTCCTCGAACTGGCCCTGGCCGGAGCCGTCGGCTGGATCGCCGGCTACCCCAACGCGCTGCCCCGCTCCTGCGCCACCCTGTACCGGGCCGCCGTCGCCGGTGACACCGCCACCGCCCTGCCGCTCTACAAATCCCTGCACTCCCTGCTGCGCTGGGACTCCAAGACCGAGTTCGTCCAGGCCATCAAGCTCTCCATGGACCTGGCCGGCCGCCCCGGCGGCGCCACCCGCCCCCCGCGCTTCCCGCTCACCGGGGAGACCGAGGCCGCCGTGCGCGCCGCCACCGAGAAGGCCCTGGCCGAGGGTCTCAACTAGCAACCGACAACCAGTCAGCGACCGGCCGGAGGGGCGACCTGATGCGCACACGCCACGTCTACCACGCGGTGGACTCCCACACCGAGGGCATGCCGACCCGGGTGATCACCGGGGGAGTCGGGGTGATCCCCGGCGCCACCATGGCGGACAAGCGGCTCCACTTCATGGAGCACATGGACCATGTCCGCACGCTGCTCATGTACGAGCCGCGCGGCCACGCGGCGATGAGCGGTGCCATCCTCCAGCCGCCCACCCGGCCCGACGCCGACTACGGCGTGCTGTACATCGAGGTGTCGGGCCTGCTGCCCATGTGCGGGCACGGCACCATCGGGGTGGCCACGGTCCTGGTCGAGACGGGCATGGTCCCCGTGGTCGAACCGGTCACCACGGTCCGGCTCGACACCCCGGCCGGGCTGGTGAGCGTGGACGTGCGCGTGGAGGACGGCGCGGCCACCGCCGTCACCCTCACCAACGTCCCCTCCTTCTGCGTCGGCCTCGACCTGAAGACCGAGGTCCCCGGCTTCGGCACGGTCACCTACGACCTCGCCTACGGCGGCAACTTCTACGCCTTCGTCGACCTGGACGCCCTCGGCCTGCCCTTCGACCGGGCCCGCAAGGAGGACCTGATCGCCGCCGGACTCGCGGTCATGGACGCCGTCAACGCCTCCCCGGACCGGCCCGTCCACCCCGACGACCCCTCCATCGCAGGCGTCAAGCACGTCTACCTCGCCGCCCCCGGCTCCGACGCCCGCCGCTCGCGGCACGCGATGGCCATCCACCCCGGCTGGTTCGACCGCTCGCCCTGCGGTACGGGAACCAGCGCGCGCATGGCCCAGCTGCACGCGCGCGGCCTGCTGCCCCTGGACACCGACTTCGTCAACGAGTCCTTCATCGGTACCGAGTTCACCGGCCGCCTGACCGGCGAGACCACCGTCGGCGGCCGCCCGGCCGTCGTCCCGGCCGTCACCGGCCGGGCCTGGATCACCGGCACCGCCCAGTACTTCCTCGACCCGTCCGACCCCTTCCCCGGAGGGTTCCTCCTGTGACCGCCCCGACCGCCGTGCGCACGGTGGACTACCACACCGCCGGCGAGCCCTTCCGGATCGTCGCGGAGGGCCTGCCGCCCGTCCCCGGCGACACCGTCGCCGAACGCTGCGCCACGGCCATCGGTCCCGGGGGTTCGGGCACCGCGCCGCGCCGCGGCCCGCTGGACGAGGTACGGCGCCTGCTGGTCCAGGAGCCGCGCGGGCACGCCGGCATGTACGGCGGCTTCGTGGTGCCCCCGGACGACGACGGGGCCCACTTCGGGGTGCTGTTCTGGCACAAGGACGGCTACTCCACCGCCTGCGGCCACGGCACCATGGCGCTGGGAGCCTGGGCGGTGGACTCCGGGCGGGTCGCCGCCCCCGACGACGGGGACGTCCAGGTGCGCGTCGACGTCCCCTCGGGCCGGGTCGCCGCCACCGTCCACCGGGCCGGGGGCCGCACCACCGGGGTCACCTTCCGCAACGTCCCGGCCCGCGTGGGCGCGCGGAAGGTGCCGGTGGCCACCACCCTGGGCATCGCCGAGGTGGACATCGCGCACGCCGGTGCCTGCTACGCCTCGGTCCGCGCCCGCGACCTCGGCCTGGAGGTGACCCGAGCCGCCCTGCCCGAACTGGTCCGGGCGGGGCGGGAGATCCGTGCGGCCCTCGCCACCCACCCGGCGACCTGGCACCCGGAGGGCCCGCTGCTCTCCGGCGTGTACGGGGTCGTCCTCCACGAGGAGCTGCCGGACACCCCGTTCGGCCCGCACCAGCGCAACGTCACCGTCTTCGCCGACGGGCAGATCGACCGCTCGCCCTGCGGCTCCGGCACCTCCGCGCGGCTCGCCCTGCTTGCCGAGGACGGCCGGCTGGGGGCGGGGGAGGACCTGCTCCACGAGTCGGTCACCGGCACGGTGTTCACCGGCCGGCTCCTCGACGGCGGGGTCACCGAGGTCACCGGCACCGCCTACCGCACGGGGGAGCACCTCTTCACCGCCGACCCGTCCGACGCCCTCGGCGCGGGCTTCCTGCTGTGACGGGCACCTCCGCTGACGGCCTCCTCCAGCTGGACGCCGCCGAGACGGCCGGCCTGCTCACCCCGGCGCAGGCGGCCGACGCCCTGGCCGGCGCCCTGCGCGCCGGCCTGGACCCGGAGGCCTGCCCGCAGCGCACCAGCGTGGCCGCGCCCGGCGGCGAGCTGCTGCTCATGCCGGCCGCGTCGGGCGCGTACGCCGGGGTGAAGATCGCCGGAGTGGCCCCGGGCAACCCGGCGCGCGGGCTGCCGCGGATCACCGGCAGCTACCTCCTCCTGGACGGCCCCACCCTGCGCCCGGTGGCCCTCCTGGACGGCGCCGCCCTGACCGCCCTGCGCACCCCGGCGGTCTCCGTCCTCGCCCTGCGCCACCTCACCGCCCCCGGGCACCCGCTGCGGCTGGTGGTCTTCGGTGCGGGACCGCAGGCGTACGGGCACCTCGACGCGGTCCTGGAGCTGCGGGAGCTCGCCGAGGTGGTGGTCGTGGCCCGCGACCCGGGCCGAGCCGGGCAACTGGCCGCGTACGCCCGGACCCTGGGCGTCCCGGCCCGTACCGGCATCCCGCGGGACGTGGCGCGGGCGGAGCTGGTGCTGTGCTGCACCACCGCCCGCGAGCCGCTCTTCGACGGGCGGCTGGTCGCCCCGGGGGCGGTGGTCGTCGCCGTCGGCTCCCACGAGCCGGACGCCCGGGAGACGGACACCGCCCTCGTGCGACGCGCGGCGGTGTACGTGGAGTCGCGGACGGCGGCGCTGCGCGAGGCGGGGGACCTGCTGATCCCGGAGGCCGAGGGAGCGATCGGTCCCGGTCATATCAGCGCCACCCTCGCCGACCTGGTCACGGGCCGCACGTCCCCCGGAGGGGCGTCGAGTCGTCCACAGCTCTTCAAGAGCGTGGGCATGGCCTGGGAAGATCTTGCCGTCGCGGTGGCGATCTACCACGCGACCGGAGCGAACAGCGAAACGTGACATTGTACGCTGTTGCTCCGCACGTCGGTGGTGTGCGGGGTCTCGGAGGAAGAGCAATGGGTGACCTGAAGCAGCACAGTCTCATCAAGGCCCAGGAAAGGCTGCGCGACCAGGTCGGCCATGCCCTCCGGGCCGCCCTGATAGCGGGCGAGCTGCGTCCCGGCAGCGTCTACTCCGCTCCCGGCCTCGCCGCCGAACTCGGCGTGTCGGCCACGCCCGTGCGCGAGGCCATGCTGGACCTGGCCCGCGAGGGCCTCGTCGAGCCCGTCCGCAACAAGGGCTTCCGCATCACCGAGGTCAGCGAGCGCGACCTCGACCAGTACACCGAGCTGCGCACGATGATCGAGGTGCCGACCATCGGCCGGATCACCCGCACGGCCAAGCGGGAGCAGCTGGAGGAGCTGCGCCCGATCGCCGAGGAGATCGTCACCAGCGCCCGCGAGCACAACCTCATCGGCTACCTGGAGGCCGACCGCCGCTTCCACCTCAGCCTCCTCGCCCTCGCGGGCAACGAGCGCCTCGTCGAGACCGTCGGCGACCTGCGCAAGCGCTCCCGGCTGTACGGGCTGACCGGCCTGGACGAGGCCGGCAAGCTGGTCTCCTCCGCCGAGGAGCACCTCGAACTGCTGGACCTGATGCTGACGGGCGACGCGGAGGCGGCGGAGGCGTGCATGGTCCGCCACCTCGGCCACGTCCGCTCCCTGTGGGCCCAGGGTCGCGACGAACCGGTGGGCCGGCCGTCGGGGGGCCTGGGCTCGGGCCTGTAACGGCCCGGCCGCCGCAGGCCCCGTCCCCCTACCGGCAGTCGCCGTCACAGGGAACGGGCGCGGGCGGCGGGCCGCCGGCCGCGGCCGCCCGGTCGAGGAGCGCCCGCATCACCTCGGCCGGCAGGACCGGCGAGGCCGCGGCCGCCCCGACGACTTCCTCGTCCGTGTCCCCGAGCAGCCGCACCAGGGCCTCCACCGGCACCCGCGGGTGCTCGGCGGTGGCGCACCGCACCGATTCCTCCCGGTCGGCCGCGAGGCGTTCGAGCAGATCGGCCGGCAACCGCGGGTCGCGCAGGGCGAGCAGGCGCATCCAGGCGTCCGGATCGGTGGCGAACCGGCGCAGGGTCTCGGACGGGAAGGCGACGAGGTCCGCGGGCCGGCCGCCGTGCTTGACCGTCCTCCCCTGCCGCCGGTCGAGTTCCTCGGCGAGGGCCGGGTCCACCTCCGCGAGTCCGGCCAGCGCGAGGAACCGCACGCGCGGGTTCCCGTCGTCCAGCAGCCGCGTCCGCGCCTCGTCGGGCAGGGCGGTGCTGCGCGCCGCCGCGCAGCGCAGCCCCGCCAGGGGCGAGTCGGCGTACGGCAGGGGATCGGGCTCCACCCAGGGGTGGGCGGCGAGGTCCAGGCAGGTCAGCATCGCCTCGCAGAGGAAGTCCTCGTCGTCGGCCCCACGGGGATCCTCGGTGTGGCGCAGCGCCCCGGCGGTCAGCGAGGCGAGGATCGCATCCCGTTCCCGCGCCGTCGCGTCGGCCCGCTCGAACACCTTGCCGCGTACGAAGGGGTCGGCGTCCCGGGCCAGGACCGTGCGCAGCTCCGCGGGCAGGCCGGGGTGGGCCGCGAGCCGGCACCGGACGTCCTCGTCGGGGTCGGCCGCAAGCCGCGCCGCCGTCTCCGGATCCAGGTCGAGGTGGGGGACGACGTGGTGCCGGGTCGCGGGATCGTCCAGCAGGACCCCGTGCAGGTCGGCCGGCGGCCGGTGGCGGCAGGCGGCCACCCGCACCCTCGCCTCGGGGTCGGCCAGCAGGGCCCGGTGGAGGTCCTCGGCCGGAGCCTCCTCGCGCCGGGCGACGGCCTCACGCACCGCCGGATCGGTGTCGGCCCCCAGCCGGGCCGTCAACTCCGGTGACAGTTCCGGGTTCCGGGCGAGCGCGGTCCGTACCCCGGCATCGGGGTCGGCGGCGAAGAGGCCGTGCCGTCCGCCGTCCGCCCCCTCCCGTTCGGCGCGCACGGCCCGTACCTCCGGGTCCGGATCGGCGGCGAGCCGTGCCGCGACCTCCTCGGGCAGCGCCCCGGCGCGGGCGAGTCCGTAGAGCGCGTCGGGCAGGTGGAACAGCTCGGGCAGTCGTAGGGGGTGGTCCATGCCGCCGACCCTACGTACCTGCTCCCAACTGCCCCGCACCCCCCGTCATTTGGACACGGCTGGATAACGGCGTTGGCAAAGGGTTGTCAGTACAATTTCACATTACTATGTTACCGGTCACATCCTAAAGCGCGTCCCTTCACTGGAGTGACCCATGACCAAGCGCACGCAACTCGCCCTCGCCACCGCCCTGGTGGCGTCGCTCGCACTCGGCGCCTCGGGCTGCTCCGACCCCAAGAAGGACTCCGAGGGGAAGGGCGGCGCCAACCCCGCCGCCGCCAACGACGGCAAGACGCTCGGCGGCACCCCCGTGAAGGGCGGCACCCTCACCGTCCTGTCCAACCAGGACTTCTCCCACCTCGACCCCGCCCGCAACTGGACCCTGCCGACCATGGACTTCGGCACCCGCCTGCTCTACCGCACGCTCGTCACCTTCAAGGCCGAGCCCGGCAAGGGCGGCAGCGAGCTCGTCCCCGACCTCGCCACCGACCTCGGCACCCCCTCCAACGGCGGCCGCACCTGGACCTTCACCCTCAAGGAGGGCCTGAAGTACGAGGACGGCAGCCCGATCAGGGCCCAGGACGTCAAGTACAACGTCGAACGCTCCTTCGCCCCCGACCTCACCGGCGGACCCGACTACGCCGCCCAGTACCTGGCCGGCACCGAGGGCTACAAGGGCCCCCTCCAGGGACAGCACCTCGACTCGGTCAAGACCCCCGACGACCGCACGATCGTCTTCGAACTCAAGCGTCCCGTCGCCGAGTTCTCCCAGACCGCCACCCTCCCCACCTTCGCCCCGGTCCCGCAGTCCCAGGAGAAGGGCACCTCGTACGACGCCCGCCCCTTCTCCTCCGGCCCCTACAAGATCGAGAGCTACGAGCGCGACAAGAAGCTGGTCCTCGTCCGCAACGAGCACTGGGACCAGAAGACCGACACCGTCCGCAAGGCATACCCCGACAAGTTCGTCGTCGTCATGGGCCTCAAGGGCGGCCAGATCGACGACCGCCTCATCGCCGGCGAGGGCGCCGACGCCTCCGCCGTCGAGTACTCCAACATGCGCCCCGAGAGCGCCCCGAAGGTCCTGCCCAAGCCCGACGTCAAGGCGCGCCTGCTCGCCGAGTCCCAGGGCTGTACGGTGATGCTCCACCTGAACAACTCCCGGCCCCCCTTCAACGACCCCAAGGTCCGCGAGGCCATGCAGTACGCCGTCGACAAGGAAGCCGTCGTCACCGCGGGCGGCGGCCCCAGCCTCAACGAGGTCGCCACCGCCTATCTGCCCCCCGCCCTCACCGGCGGCAAGCAGGCCGACACCCTCGAGATCCCCGCCTCCGGCGACCCCGCCAAGGCCAAGGAACTGCTCAAGGCCGCGGGCAAGGAGCACTTGAAGGTCTCCCTCGCCGTCTCCACCGGCGACAAGGGCAAGGCGGAGGCATTCCAGCAGGGCCTGGCCCGGGCCGGTATCGAGGTCGTCATCGACACCGTCGACCCCGGCGCGTACTACGACGTCATCGGCGACCTCTCCACCACCCCCGACATGACCTACACCGGCTGGTGCCCCGACTACCCCTCCGGCTCCACCTGGATCCCCTTCGTCTTCGACGGACGCACCATCAAGGACAAGGGCAACCAGGGCAACTACGCCCAGTTCCGCGACGACGCCACCATGAAGCGGATCGACGAGATCAACGCCATGACCGACGCCAAGCAGGCCAACCAGGCCTGGATCGACCTCGACGCCGAGGTCATGAAGAAGGCGCCGTCCATCCCGATCCTGCTGGAGCGCAAGCCGCTCCTCGTCGGCCCCAACATCGCCGGCGCCTACGGCCACCCCGCGTGGACCGGCACCATCGACTACGGGACCGTCGGCCTCAAGGACCCCTCGAAGAGCCAGGGCTGAGGGAACCGGGACCGGAAGACACCATGACCACCACCGCACCCGGCGCCGCCCCCCAGGCGGCCCCGGCCGGGGCGCAGGCCACGGGCGTCCCCCCGGGCAGCAGCCCCTGGCAGCTGGCCCGGCGGGAGCTGCGCCGCCGCCCCGCCGTCCGCGTCAGCCTCTGCGTCGTCCTCCTCTTCGTCCTGATGGCCCTGACCGCGCCCTGGCTGGGCGCGCTCGGCGGCTGGTCCCCCGAGGAGTTCGACAAGGCCGCCATCGACCCCTACCTCGGCGGCCAGCCCCTCGGCTCCTTCGGCGGGATCAGCCCCGAGCACTGGCTCGGCGTCGAACCCGTCACCGGCCGCGACCTGTTCGCCCGCGTCGTCCACGGCGCCCAGGTCTCCCTCCTCATCGCCTTCGCCGCCACCGCCATCGTGGTCCTCGCCGGCACCGCCGCCGGGATCGCCGCCGGCTACTTCGGCGGCCGCACCGACGCCGTCCTGTCCCGGCTGATGGACCTCACCATGTCCTTCCCCTCCCTCATCTTCATGATCGCGATGCTGTCGGTGGCCAAGGACGTCAACCGGATCGTGCTGATGACCTCCGTCATCGGACTCTTCGGCTGGCCCGGCGTCGCCCGCGTCGTCCGCGGCCAGACCCTCTCCCTCAAACACCGCGAGTACGTCGACGCCGCCCGCGTCGGCGGATCCGGGGCCTGGCGGATCCTGACCCGCGACATCCTCCCCGGGGTCTCGGGCCCCGTCATCGCCTACACCACCCTGCTGATCCCCGGCATGATCAGCACCGAGGCCGCCCTCAGCTACCTCGGCGTCGGCGTGCGCCCGCCCACCCCCTCCTGGGGCCAGATGATCGCCGAGTCCGTCGCCTTCTACGAGACCGACCCGATGTACTTCGTCATCCCGAGCGTCTTCCTCTTCCTCGCGGTCCTCGCCTTCACCCTCCTCGGCGACGCCCTGCGCGACATCCTCGACCCGAGGGGCGGCCGCAGTTGATCCTCTACCTCCTGCGCCGGCTGCTCGCCCTGGCCGGCGTGCTCCTCGCCATCGCCGCCGTCACCTTCGTCATCTTCTACGTCCTGCCCACCGACCCGGCCGCCGCGGCCTGCGGCAAGACCTGCAGCCCCGAACGGCTCGCGGACGTCCGCGCGTACCTCGGCCTCGACCAGCCGCTCTGGGAGCAGTTCACCCACTTCGTCACCGGCATCTTCAGCGGCCGCACCCTGGGCACCGGCCAGTACGCCGTCCAGTGCGACTTCCCCTGCCTGGGCTACTCGTACGAGAACTCCCTGCCCGTCTGGGACCTGCTCATGGACCGGCTCCCGGTCTCCGCCTCCCTCGCCTTCGGCGCCGCCCTGCTGTGGCTGCTGCTCGGCTTGGGCGCCGGGGTCACCGCCGCGCTGCGCAAGGACACGGCCACCGACAAGGCCCTGATGGTCGGCGCCGTCGCCGCAGCCTCCCTGCCCGTCTACTTCACCTCCGTGATGCTCATCTGGGGCGTGATCCGCATCGCCGGGCTGCTGCCCTACCCCAGCTACCACGAGCTCACCTCCGACCCGCTCGGCTGGGCCGGCAACCTGCTGCTGCCCTGGACCGCGCTGGCCCTGCTCTACGCCGCCATGTACGCCCGGCAGAGCCGCGGCTCGATGATCGAGGCGATGGCCGAGCCGTACATCCGCACCGCCCGCGCCAAGGGCATGCCCGAGCGCACCGTCGTCGTCAAACACGGGCTGCGCTCCGGGATGACCCCGATCCTGACCATCTTCGGCATGGACCTCGGCGGCCTGCTCGCCGGAGCCGTCATCACCGAGTCCATCTTCGGTCTCCCCGGCATCGGCCGGCTGTTCTACGGGGCGCTCGTCAGCTCCGACCAGCCCGTGGTCCTCGGGGTCACCCTGCTCGCCGCCTTCTTCATCGTCGTCGCGAACCTCGTCGTCGACCTCCTGTACGCCGTCATCGACCCGAGGGTGAGGTACTGATGACCGCCCCTGCCCCCCTCCTCGACGTGCGTGACCTCGGCGTCACGTTCTCCACCCCGCGCGGCACCGTACGGGCCGTGGACTCCCTCGGCTTCACCGTCGAGGCCGGGCGCACCCTCGGCATCGTCGGCGAGTCCGGATCCGGCAAGTCCGTCACCTCCCTGGCCGTCATGGGCCTGCACCGGGCCGGCGCCGAGGTCTCCGGCTCCGTCAGGCTCGCCGGACAGGAGCTCACCGGCCTGTCCGAGAAGGAGCTCGCCAAGGTCCGCGGCCGCAGGATGGCCATGATCTTCCAGGACCCGCTGTCCAGCCTCCACCCCTACTACACGGTCGGCGAGCAGATCGCCGAACACTTCCGGGTGCACTTCCGGGCCGGCCGGGCCGCCGCCCGCAGGCGGGCCGTCGACATGCTCGGCGAGGTCGGCATCCCCGAACCCGCCCGCCGGGCGGGGGAGTACCCGCACCAGTTCTCCGGCGGCATGCGCCAGCGCGCGATGATCGCCATGGCCCTGGCCTGCGAACCCGACCTCCTCATCGCGGACGAGCCCACCACCGCCCTCGACGTCACCGTCCAGGCGCAGATCCTGGAGCTGATCGCCCGCCTCCAGCAGGAGCGCGGCCTCGGCGTCGTGATGATCACCCACGACCTCGGGGTGGTGGCCCGCGTCGCGCACGAGGTACTGGTCATGTACGGGGGCCGCGCCGCCGAACAGGCCTCGGTCGACGCCCTGTTCGCCGACCCCGCCCACCCCTACACCCGGGGCCTGCTCGACTCGCTGCCCCGCCTCGACAGTGCCGACGACGTCCCGCTGCCGTCCATCCCCGGCTCCCCGCCGTCCCTGCTCCACCCGGCCCCGGGCTGCGCCTTCGCCCCGCGCTGCGCGGTCGCCGCCGCGGCCCCGGCGGCCGACGCGGGCCGCTGCACGGGCGAGCGGCCCGGGCTGCGCCCCTACGGCTCGGCGGACCGGCTGGCGGCCTGCCACTTCGCCGGCGCGGTGCCCGCTGCCGCCGCCCCTGCCCCGGAGGTGCCCCGATGACGGCCCCGGCCACCCGCCCGACCCCCGCCGCGGAGCGGGAGGGGGCGCAGCCCGCGCCACTGCTGCGGGTCCGCGACCTGACGATGACCTTCCCCGGCAGGCGGACCCTGACCGGGCGCCGCTCGGCCCCGGTGCGGGCCGTCGACGGGGTCTCGTTCGACCTGGAGGCCGGGCGGACCCTCGGCCTGGTCGGCGAGTCCGGCTGCGGCAAGTCCACCACCGGCCGGATGCTCGTACGGCTGCTGGAACCCACCTCCGGCAGCGTCGAGTTCGAGGGCCGGGACATCAGCCGGCTCTCCCAGGGCGCCCTGCGGCCCCTGCGCCGGAACATCCAGATGGTCTTCCAGGACCCGCACTCCTCCCTCAACCCCCGCCAGACCGTGGCCCGGATCATCTCCGACCCGCTGCTGGTGCAGGGCTGGAGCGCGGCCGACGCCCGGCGCCGGGCCGCCGAGCTGATGGAGCTGACGGGGCTGATCCCCGAACACATCGACCGCTACCCGCACGAGTTCTCCGGCGGCCAGGCCCAGCGCATCGGCATCGCCCGCTCGCTGGCCACCAGCCCCCGGCTGGTCATCGCCGACGAGCCGGTCTCCGCCCTGGACGTCTCCGTGCAGGCGCAGATCGTCAACCTGATGGAGCGGCTGCGCGCCGAACTGGGCCTGGCCTACGTGTTCATCGCGCACGACCTCTCGGTGGTCAAACGGGTCAGCGACCGCGTCGCGGTCATGTACCTCGGCCGGATCGTCGAGATCGGGGACAAGAAGTCCCTCTACGAGAACCCGCAGCACCCGTACACCCGGGCGCTGCTGTCCGCCGTCCCGCTGCCCGACCCGGCGGCGGAGCGGCGGCGCGAGCGGATCGTGCTGCTCGGCGACCCGCCGAGCCCGGCTGCCCCGCCCCCCGGCTGCACCTTCCACCCGCGCTGTCCCAAGGCCCAGGACCTCTGCCGCATCGAGCGGCCGCTGCTGCGGCCCACCGCCTCACGCGAGGTGGCCTGTCACTTCCCGGGTGACTGACGGGGATCACGGGAAGAAAGGGGAGAGCCCCGCGGACGACAGCGTCCGCGGGGCCCTCCCGCCCGTCCGGGGTGGCTACAGCGCCAGTTCGCGGCGGAAGAACTCCAGTTCCAGCGCCATGATCTTCTCCCGGGCCCCGCCGGGGGTCATGTGGGTGACGCCGGGCAGCGCGAGCAGTTGGTGCGGGCGGCCCGCGTCGGTGAGGGCCTGGGACAGTCGCAGGGTGTGGGAGGGGTGGACGTTGTCGTCGGCCAGGCCCGTCACCAGCAGCAGCGGCCGGGTCAGCCGGGGCGCGTCGGGGATCAGGGAGTCCCGCTCGTAGACCTCGGGGTGGTCCTGGGGCAGGCCCAGGTAGCGCTCGGTGTACGCCGTGTCGTAGTGCCGGAAGTCGGTGGGCGCGGCGCCGGCGGCCGCCGCGTGGAAGACGTCCGGGCGGCGCAGCACGGCCATCGCGGCGAGGTAGCCGCCGTAGGACCAGCCGCGCACGCCGACCCGTCCGAGGTCGAGGTCGCCGTGGCGGGCGCCCAGGGCGCGCAGGGCCGCGACCTGGTCGTCGAGGGTGACCTCGGAGAAGCCCCGGTACATGGCGTGGGTGTGGGCGGGGGAAACGTTCGCGGTGCCCCGGTTGTCGACCGTGACGACGGCGAAGCCCTGGTCGGCCCACCACTGGCGGTGCTGCCAGCGGCGCGGCTCGGCGCTGACGTCCTGGGCGCCGGGGCCGCCGTAGCTGTCCATCAGGACGGGCAGGCGCCGGCCGGGGACGTGGTCGCGGGGCAGGACGAGGGCGGTGGGGATCCCGAGCTCGGTGACCCGCTCCAAGGCCGGCGTCACCCGGTGGGGCAGGGGGGCGGACAGGTCGCGGGGGGCGAAGGCGCGGCCGTCGGCGGTGTGCAGGGTGCGCCGGACGCCGTCCGCGTCGGCGGAGGTCAGCAGCAGGTTCCCGGCGGCCGAGGCGGTCACGGTGTGCACGCCGGGCGCGTCGGCGAGCGGGGTGAGTTCGCCGGTGGCCGGGTTCAGCAGCAGCACCTGCTGTTCCGAGGGGTCGCGCAGGGAGGCCTCGACGAGCAGCCGGTCCCGGTGGGTCCCGGCCACGGCGCGGATCTGGACGCCGGCGCCGGTGAGCGGCTTGCCGTCGACGGCGAGGCCGCGGGCCGTCCCGTCCGCCACGTCCGCGGCGGTGAGGACACGGCCGTCGGGCAGGCGGGCCGGGGTGCCGGGGAGGGGGTCCACCCACAGCGGATGGGTGGTGCGCGAGAGCTCGCGGGTCCGGCCGGTGGCGGGGTCGGCGGTGAGCAGGAGGACGTTCTGCTGGAGGCGGTCCTGGACGGTCAGCAGGATCTCCTCCTCCGACTCCCAGCCGGCGTCGGAGACGTACGGGTAGGCGTCCGTGTCCCACTCCAGCCGCACCGGGACGCCGGCGGCGGGCAGGACCCACAGCCGGACGTCCGCGTTGGGGCCGCCCGCCTCGGGGTAGGCGAAGTCCTCGGCCGGGAGCTCGGGGTGCGCGGGGTCGGTGAAGTGGCGCCGCTGGAGGGCGCCCTCGGCCACCCGGGCGGCGAGCAGGGTGAGACCGTCGGGGGACCACCAGTGGCCCCGGGTGCGGTCGAGCTCCTCGGCGGCGGCGAATTCGGCGACGCCCCAGCGGGCCCCGTCGTCGGGGCTGACCCGGCCGCCGGGGACGGTGTACAGGGCGTCGTCGGTGACGTAGGCGGTGCGCGAGCCGTCGGCGTTGGGGCGCGGGTCGAAGACCGGGCCCGCGGTGGTGACCGGTGCCGGGGCGGCGCCGTCGCAGGTGACCTCGTAGAGGCGCCCGTAGAGGGCGAACACGGCGCGGCGGCCGTCGCCGGAGAGGGCGTACGTGCCGATCCCGGCGGCCACGAGCCGGGTGCGCTCGCGCAGCCGGCGTTCGACGACGGGGAGTTCGCCGGGTTCGGGGGAGAGGACGCGGGGGTCGGCGATCAGGGTTTCCGCGCCGGTGGCGGTGTCGAGGACCCAGAGGCTGTCGACGGCGTCGGTGGGGCCCGTCGAGCGCAGGAACCAGAGGAGGCGGCCGGAGTCGCCGAAGGAGAAGGCGCGGGGCGAGCCGAGGGTGAACCGGGCCGTGGCGGCGGATTGCCTGAGGAAATCGTCCATGATGGACAGTGTGACATGTGAAATATCACATAGCCTAACCCATTCGAGTGGTGACCCCCCGTGGGCGGGCGTAGCGTCGACGAGTGGACCCGAACGCATCGCCGCACAGCACCGGGACCGGCGGCACAGCCCCGGGGAACGGCAACGGCAAGGGGAACGGGCTGGCCCTGTTCGTCATCGCCTCCTGCCAGCTCATGGTCGTCCTCGACATCACGATCGTGAACATAGCCCTCCCGCACATCCAGACGGCACTGAATTTCTCCACCGAGAGCCTGTCCTGGGTCGTCAACGCCTACACGCTCACCTTCGGCGGGCTCCTCCTGCTCGGCGGCCGCACCGGGGACATCCTCGGCAGGAAACGTGTCTTCATGTCCGGCGTCCTCCTCTTCGGCCTCGCCTCCCTGCTCGGCGGACTCGCCCAGAACGCCGGCCAGCTGATGGCCGCCCGGGCCCTCCAGGGCGTCGGCGGCGCCATCGCCTCCCCCACCGCCCTCGCGCTGATCACCACCACCTTCCGCGAAGGGCCCCCGCGCAACCGGGCCTTCGGCGTCTTCGCCGCCGTCTCCGCCGGAGGCGGCGCCATCGGCCTCCTCGCGGGCGGACTGCTGGTCGAATGGCTCAACTGGCGCTGGGTGCTCTTCGTCAACGTCCCCATCGCCCTGGTCATCGCCGTCATGGCCCGCAGGGTCCTGCGCGAATCCGAGCGGCACGCCGGGCACTTCGACCTCGCGGGCGCCCTGCTGGGCACCTGCGGCATGGTCGCGCTGGTCTACGGGTTCATCCGCGCCTCCCAGGAGGGGTGGAGCGACCCCTTCACCATCGGCTCCTTCGGCGCGGCCGTGGTCCTGCTGACCCTGTTCGTCGTCAACGAGCGGCGCTCCCCCCAGCCGATCACCCCGCTGCACATGTTCGCGGACCGCAACCGGGCCGGCACCTACGGGATCATGCTCTTCCTCGCCTGCGCGATCTTCGGCATGTTCTTCTTCCTGACCCTGTTCGTGCAGAACGTGCTCGGCTTCAGCCCGTTGCGGGCCGGGCTGGCCTTCCTGCCCGTCAGCGTCATGGTCGCGCTGTCGGCGACGTTCACCTCCCGGCTGCTGCCCCGGTTCGGGCCCAAACCCTTCATGGTCACGGGCGCGCTGTGCTGTGCGGCCGGCCTGGCCTGGCTGACGCGGACCGACGCCCACTCCACCTACCCGGGCAGCGTCCTCGGCCCGATCATCGTGTTCGGCACCGGCATGGGCATGCAGTTCGTCTCGCTGACCCTCATGGCCCTGTCCAACGTGCCCGACCGGGAGTCCGGCGCGGCGTCCGGACTCCTCAACTCCATGCAGCAGGTCGGCGGCTCGCTCGGCCTGTCCATCCTCGTCACCGTCTTCGGCACCGCCAGCCGCGACGAGGCCAAGGACCTGGCCGTGGCGTTCGTCCGCGACTCCACCCCCGAGCAGAAGGCCTTCTTCGCCCGCACCCACCAGTTCCCCAAGCCCTGGTCGGACCTGGTGCTCACCTCGGGGGTGAACGCCGCCTTCGTGGCGGCGGCGGCCTTCACCCTGGTCGGGGCGCTGATCGCGGTGTTCGCGATCCAGGTGCGGCCCTCCGACCTGGAACGGCTCCAGGGCAACCACACCCCGGCGGGCGTCGGGGGCGAAAGCGGCGGGTAGGGTCGCCTGGTCATCGAACACCGGGGGGAAACCGATGCTCCGACCCATCCTGCGCGCGGCCGCCGCGACGGCCGTGACCGTCGCCCTGGCGGCGCTCACCGTCTCCTGCGACAGCGGCCACCGCCCGCGGGCCGCCGCCGAACTCGCCGCCTCCGCCTCCGACGCGGGCCCGCCCGCGCCCTCCCCGCAGCCGGAGCGGGTACGGGACGCCTTCGCCGGGCTCCAGGCCACCCTGGACGACTCCTGCACGCCGGCGAACTGCGCCTACCTCCTGGGCCGGGTGGACGACGAACTCCACCGCGTGGACCGCGCGATGAAGGCCGACCCCCAGGGCCCCGCCCACTTCCCCGAGCCGATCGCCCTGATCGCCGGCCTCGACCGGGAACTGGGCGCCGACCACGGCTTCGAGAACCTCAAGCGGCACCAGCCCGCGCTGCTCGGCGCCCGGGACGGGATCGGCACCTGGATGCAGGACCACCCCGACGACTACCGCTGACCGGCCGGGCCGGCCGCCCCTACCCCGCCACGGGGCGGATCCGGCAGCGCATGGGCCCTTCGGTCCGCAGGGTGATCCCGGCGCTCAGCGGCACCTCCGTGTCCACGGTCTCGATCTCGTACGCGCGCACGAGCATCGCCAGCGCGATCACCGACTCCAGCATCGAGAAGTGCTGGCCGATGCAGGCGCGCGGCCCGCCGCCGAAGGGGAACCAGGCGTAGCGCGGCCGGGCGGCCTCGGCCTCCGGCAGGAAGCGGTCGGGATCGAAGCGGTCCGGGTCGCTCCAGTAGCGGGGGTGGCGGTGCGTCACCCAGGGGGCCAGGATCACCGTGGCGCCCGCCGGGACGGTGTGACCGTCGATCTCGGTGGCGGCCACCGCCTGGCGGCCCATCACCGGCGCGGCGGGATACAGCCGCATCGCCTCCTTGAGCACCCGCGTCAGGTACGGCAGCCGGTCCAGGTCGGCGGCGCCGGGCGTGCGGTCGCCCAGCACCCGCGTGACCTCCTCACGGGCCAGGGCCTGCGCCTCGGGGTGGCGGCCGAGCAGGTGCAGGGCGAAGGCCAGCGAGGTGGCGGTCGTCTCATGGCCGGCCAGCAGGAAGATCAGCACCTGGTCGCGCAGTTCGGCGGCGTCGAAGGCCGCGTCGTCCGCGTTCCGCGCCCCGGCGAGCAGGGTCAGCAGGTCCTCGGAGGGCGCCCCGCCCGGGGCCGGGGCCCCGCGCCGCTCGGCGATGATCCGGTCGCAGACCCCGTACAGCTCGTCCATCGCGGCGGCCGCCCGCCGGTTGCCCGGGGTGGGCCAGCCGCGCGGGACGTTGAGGGGGGAGTAGCCGCGGCGCAGGACGTACTCCGTGATGACGGGGAAGCACCGGTGGACGACGTCGACGGTGGCGTCCACGTCGGCGCCGAAGAGGATCCGGGACACCGCGCGCAGCGCCAGGTGCATCATCTCGGCCGAGACGTCCACGATCCCGTCCCGGGCCCGCGCCCAGGCCGTGAGGGTGCTCCCGGTCTCCTCCGCGACCGCCCCGGCGTAGCCGTCCACCCGCTTGCGGGTGAACAGCGGCTGCACCAGGCGGCGCTGGCGCAGATAGTCCTCGTCCTGGGCGGTCAGCAGGCCGTTGCCGAAGGAGTCCCGGATCTCCTGGTAGAACGGGTTGTCCTTGCGGAAGTTGGCCGACTCCGTGGCCAGCACCCGCTGGGCCCCCTCGGCGGAGAACACGCAGTACATCTCCATGCGCAGCCCGGGCGGCCCGACGTCGATCCGTACGAGGTCGCCGTGGCCCTGCTGCGCCCGCAGATAGGTGCCGAGGGAGTCCGCCTTCAGGTCGAGGAACGACCCGAGCAGCGGGTTCCCCTCCAGGGCGGGGAACCCCGTCCCGCTCCCCGCGCCCGTCCCCGTACCGGTCACCGCTGCCATGGCCGCCCCCTCGACTCCGTACCGACGAGGGGATTCTGCCGCCGGGCCGCCCGCCGGGGCGAGCGATGGCGCGCCATCCGGCCGGATTCCGCCCCCCGGCCGCCCGGCCGGGGGGCGGAATCCGACGGCGCGGTGCTAGATGTCCCGGAAGATCTCGATCTGGGCGCCCACCGAGTTGAGGCGCTCGGCGAGTTCCTCGTAGCCGCGGTTGATGACGTAGACGTTGCGCAGCACGGAGGTGCCCTCCGCCGCCATCATCGCCAGCAGGACGACCACCGCCGGGCGCAGGGCCGGCGGGCACATCATCTCGGCCGCCCGCCAGCGGGTGGGGCCCTCGACCAGGACGCGGTGCGGGTCCAGGAGCTGGAGGCGGCCGCCCAGGCGGTTGAGGTCCGTCAGGTAGATGGCGCGGTTGTCGTACACCCAGTCGTGGATCAGGGTCTGGCCCTGGGCCACCGCCGCGATGGCGGCGAAGAAGGGGACGTTGTCGATGTTCAGCCCGGGGAAGGGCATCGGGTGGATCTTGTCGATGGGGGCTTCGAGCTTGGAGGGGCGGACCGTGAGGTCGACCAGGCGGGTGCGGCCGTTGTCGGCGACGTACTCCGCGGAGCGGTCGTGGTCCAGGCCCATCTCCTCCAGGACCGCCAGTTCGATCTCCATGAACTCGATCGGGACCCGGCGGATGGTGAGTTCGGACTCGGTGACGACGGCGGCGGCCAGCAGGCTCATGGCCTCGACCGGGTCCTCCGAGGGGGAGTAGTCCACGTCCGCGTCGATGACCGGGACGCCGTGCACGGTGAGGGTGGTGGTGCCGATGCCCTCGACCTTGACGCCCAGCGCCTCCAGGAAGAAGCACAGGTCCTGGACCATGTAGTTGGACGAGGCGTTGCGGATGACGGTGACGCCGTCGTGGCGGGCCGCGGCCAGCAGGGCGTTCTCGGTGACCGTGTCCCCGCGCTCGGTCAGGACGATCGGGCGGTCGGGGGAGACGCCCGGCTCGACCTTCGCGTGGTAGATGCCCTCGGTCGCGGTGATGTCCAGGCCGAAGCGGCGCAGGGCGATCATGTGCGGCTCGATGGTGCGGGTGCCGAGGTCGCAGCCGCCGGCGTAGGGCAGGCGGAAGTGCTCCATCCGGTGGAGCAGCGGGCCCAGGAACATGATGATGCTGCGGGTGCGGACGGCCGCCTCCGCGTCGATGGCGTCCATGTCGAGGACGGCCGGGGGGATCAGCTCCAGGTCCACGCCGTCGTTGATCCAGCGGGTGCGGACGCCGATGGAGTTGAGGACCTCCAGGAGCCGGTAGACCTCCTCGATGCGGGCCACCCGGCGCAGCACCGTACGGCCCTTGTTGAGGAGCGAGGCGCACAGCAAGGCGACGCACGCGTTCTTGCTCGTCTTGACGTCGATCGCGCCGGACAGGCGGCGGCCGCCGACGACGCGCAGGTGCATCGGGCCGGCGTAGCCCAGGGAGACGATTTCGCTGTCGAGCGCTTCACCGATTCGGGCGATCATCTCAAGGCTGATGTTCTGGTTGCCGCGCTCGATGCGGTTCACGGCGCTCTGGCTGGTGCCGAGTGCTTCGGCGAGCTGGGTCTGGGTCCAGCCCCGGTGCTGCCGGGCGTCACGGATGAGCTTGCCGATGCGTACGAGGTAGTCGTCTGCCATGGGTGCACGGTATCTCAGATATGAGATGGTGATCGCATCGGGTGGTACGGATGGGTGAGATACGGGTGTTACCGGTGATAACGGGCTTACCGGTCGTCAGGTGGCCCCCCGGGGCGAGGACGTGGCGCCCCCGCCCCTTCGGCGTGTCAGTGCCGCGTACAGCCGCAGGCGCGGTGCCGGCCGCCGTGGACCGCCGCGTACGACGCGGGGCGCGGGCCCGCCGCCCCGCGGGCCAGACCGGCCGAGGCCGCGCGGCCCGCCGCCGAGCCGGCGTCGTGCACCACGCGTCCCCCGACCAGGGTCATCCGCACCTGCGTGCCGCTGATGTCGGCCACCGGGCAGCGCGTCACATCCCGGTCCAGCAGCACCAGGTCCGCCGCCTTGCCCCGCTCCACCGTGCCCGTCAGCCCGTCCTGGCGCAGCTGCCAGGCCGTGCCCAGGGTGTGCATCCGCAGCGTGGAGGTGCGGCTCAGGGACTCCAGCTCCGGGTGGAGCGCGCCCGCCCCGTACGCCCCCTGCCGGTCGATGGCGGTCCGGAGCTGGTTCCACACCTGGAGCGCGTCCACCGGCCAGTCCGAACCGCCCGTCAGCCGGGCGCCGGCCCGCTCCAGGCTGCGCGCCGGGTACATCCGCCGGTGCCGCTCCGGGCCGATGTACGGCAGCAGCGCCTCCATCGTCCAGGTGTCGGCGGTGGCCCACTGGAGCTGCATGCAGGCGGCCACCCCGAGCCGGCCGAACCGCGGCAGGTCGGCCGGGTCCACCAGCTGGAGGTGGGCGACCGTGTTGCGCAGGTCGCGCCTGCCCGTGGTCCGGAGGGCGGCCTCGTACCCGTCCAGTGCGGTACGGACCGCCCGGTCGCCCAGGCCGTGGGCGTGCATCTGCCAGCCGACCCCGTTGAAAGCGGCGGTCAGCCGCCCGTAGTCGGCGGCCGAGGTGTACAGCTCGCCCCGGTTGGCGGTGGGCCGGCCCTGGCCGTCGAGGTACGGCTCCAGCAGCGCGGCCGTCTGCGCCGGGTACTCGATGACCCCGTCCAGGAACACCTTCACCGTGCCGAAGCGCAGCCCCGCCACCCCCCGGAACTCCCGTTCCAAGCCCAGCGCGTAGGCCTTCGACGCCGCCGGGTCCTTCGTCTGCTCCACGTCCAGCCGGATCGCGGGCACGATGCGCTGAGGCAGCCGCCCGGCCGCCGAGAGGGCCTGGTAGAGCTCCAGTTCGTGCCGCCCGACCAGGGCGTCCATCATCGTCGTCACACCGGAGGCCGCCGCCTGCGCCAGCACCTTGGCGCAGGCGGCGACCAGCTCGGCCCGGGTGGGCTGCGGCACGTGCCGCTTGACCAGCTCCTGGGCGTCGTCCTTGAGCACGCCCGTCGGCTGCCCGTCCGCGCCCTTGACGATGCTGCCGCCCGCCGGGTCGGGCGTGGCGGCCGTGATCCCGGCGATGTCCAGCGCCCGCCGGCTCGCCCAGAGGTTGTGCCCGTCGCCGCCGACCAGCACCACCGGCCGGCGGGTGGGCAGCGCGTCCAGCAGCGCGTGGTGCGGCAGGGTGCCGGAGGGGAGCAGCCCGACCGGGTTCCAGTCCTCCACCACCAGCCAGGTGTCGGGCTCCGCCCCGGCGCCGCCGGTGTCGGCGAGGAAGCCCGTGAGGATCTCCGTCAGCTCGGCGGCCGTGGTCTCCGCGCCCTCCAGCGAGGGCCGCAGCGACCGGTCGCCCGCGCCCAGCGGGTGGACGTGCCCGTCGTGGATGCCGCTCATCAGGGTGGCGCCGCGCCCGTCGACGACCTCGGTGTCCCGGCCGGCCAGCCGGCGCACCTCCGCGTCGCCGCCGACCGCCAGGATCCGCCCGTCGCGGCCGACCGCCACGGCCGTGGCCGGCGCGCCGCCCGGGGTGCCCGTGAACACGCGCGCACCGTGCACCACCAGGGAGGCGGAACCACGTGCCGGGGCCGCCGAGGCGCTGCCGGCGCCCACCAGACCCGCCGCTCCGGCGGCCCCGGCCGCCGCGAGGAGCCCGCGCCGGGAAACAGAAGACGTCATGACCACTCCAAACCGTTGGCTGTGGCCAGGACACTGGGTGATTAACCCCTTAACCAGAACCCGCCCCCCACGACGGATTCCGCACGCCGGCCCGTATGCCCCCGCCCGCGGAATCCGTACGATGACCCGCGTGCCGCCCGGACCGACCCTCGCCGACATCGCCCGCGCCGCGGAGGTGTCCACCGCCACGGTCTCGCACGCCCTCAACGGCACCGGACGGCTCGGCGAGGGCACCCGCCGCCGGGTCCGCGAGATCGCCACCGGCCTCGGGTACGGCACCCCCCGCCCGCCCCGCACCCGCACCCTCGGCCTGGCCGTGACCACCTTCGCCGGGGCGCCCTGGAACTTCGTGGCCGTGGCCTACTTCTCCCGCTGGCTGACCGCCGCCACCTCCGCCGCCCACGCCCACGGCTACGCCCTGACCACCCTGCCCGCCGACCGGGGCGCCGGCACCCCCTGGCACCACCTCGCGGTGGACGGGATGCTGCTCCTCGACAGCCCCTACGACGACCCGGTGCTGCGTGCCCTGCGGGCCCGGGGCATCCCGCTGGTCTTCGACGGCCGGCCCGCCGACCCCCGTCCGGGCGACGTCTGGGTGGACAACGACCACACCGCCACCACCCACGAGGTCCTCGACCACCTCGCCGCCGCCGGGGCCCGCCGCATCGCGCTGCACACCGGCTTCGGCGACGAGCACTACACCCGGGCCGTCACCGCGGCGTACGGGCGCTGGTGCGCGCGCCACGGCCGGACCCCGCTGCCGGTCCGCTTCGACCCCCACGACGGACCGGGCCACGCCTTCGACCCCCTCTTCGCCGAGGGGGCGGCCGACGCCGTGTACTCCCTGTACGACCCGGGCGGTCGCCAGGCCCTGGCCGCCGCCGCCCGCCACGGGCTCTCGGTGCCGGGTGACCTGCTGCTGGTCTGCGCGAGCGAGGACCCGGCGTACGCGGACTGCCGGCCGTCCGTCAGCACCGTCACCCTCCACCCGGAGGCGCTCGCCGGGGCGGCGGTGGCGGCCCTGGTCTCGCGGCTGGAGCAGGGCGCCCCCGCCGGCCCCGGCGGGCTCACCGTCCCCGCGACCCTGCTCCAGCGGACCTCGTCCGTACGTTGAGCGCGGGGTGACGAGATGTGCGGCAGCAGTGGACGGCGAGTGCGGGACGGCGCGACGTGCCGAGACGGACGCGGAGGCGTGCTGACCCCAGGCGCGGCCATGTACTAGAGTTATCTCGACATCGAGATATCTGCCGAAGGCGTACCGCAGCCGCCCCCGCGAGTAAGGGCTACCTAACTTAGCCTTACCTTAGCGGATTGGCCACAGGGCGTGGCGGCAGGATGCGGTAATACGCGCGAAATCATGCATGAAGGAGACTGTCGTGTCGGCGAACAGCTTCGACGCCCGCAGCACGCTGCAGGTGGGCGACGAGTCGTACGAGATCTTCCGGCTGGACAAGGTCGAGGGCGCCGCCCGCCTTCCCTACAGCCTGAAGGTCCTGCTGGAGAACCTGCTCCGCACGGAGGACGGCGCGAACATCACCGCCGACCACATCCGGGCGCTCGGCGGCTGGGACTCCCAGGCGCAGCCCAGCCAGGAGATCCAGTTCACGCCGGCCCGCGTGATCATGCAGGACTTCACCGGCGTCCCCTGCGTCGTGGACCTCGCCACCATGCGCGAGGCCGTCAAGGCCCTCGGCGGCGACCCGGCGAAGATCAACCCCCTCTCGCCCGCCGAGATGGTCATCGACCACTCGGTCATCGCCGACAAGTTCGGCACCGCCGACGCGTTCGCCCAGAACGTGGAGCTGGAGTACGGCCGCAACAAGGAGCGCTACCAGTTCCTGCGCTGGGGCCAGACCGCCTTCGACGACTTCAAGGTCGTCCCCCCGGGCACCGGCATCGTCCACCAGGTCAACATCGAGCACCTGGCCCGTACGGTCATGGTCCGCAATGGCCAGGCCTACCCCGACACCCTCGTCGGCACCGACTCGCACACCACCATGGTCAACGGCCTCGGCGTGCTCGGCTGGGGCGTCGGCGGCATCGAGGCCGAGGCCGCGATGCTCGGCCAGCCGGTCTCCATGCTGATCCCGCGCGTCGTCGGCTTCAAGCTGACCGGCGAGCTGCCCACCGGCACCACCGCCACCGACCTGGTGCTCACGATCACCGAGATGCTGCGCAAGCACGGCGTCGTCGGCAAGTTCGTCGAGTTCTACGGTGAGGGCGTCGCCGCCACCTCCCTCGCGAACCGCGCCACCATCGGCAACATGTCGCCGGAGTTCGGCTCGACCGCCGCGATCTTCCCGATCGACGGCGAGACGCTGAAGTACCTCAAGCTCACCGGCCGCTCCGAGCAGCAGGTCGCGCTGGTCGAGGCGTACGCCAAGGAGCAGGGTCTCTGGCTGGACCCGAAGGCCGAGCCCGACTTCTCCGAGAAGCTGGAGCTGGACCTCTCCACGGTCGTCCCGTCCATCGCCGGCCCGAAGCGCCCGCAGGACCGCATCGTCCTGGCCAACGCCGCGCAGCAGTTCGCCGTCGACGTCCTGAACTACGTGGACGACGCCGACGAGGCGGGCAAGGAGTCCTTCCCGGCCTCCGACGCCCCGGCCGCCACCAACGGCGTGCCGAGCCGCCCGACCCAGGTCACCCTGGCCGACGGCACCTCCTTCGAGATCGACCACGGCGCCGTCACCGTCGCCGCGATCACCTCCTGCACCAACACCTCGAACCCCTACGTCATGGTCGCCGCGGCGCTCGTGGCCAAGAAGGCGGTCGAGAAGGGCCTGACCCGCAAGCCGTGGGTCAAGACCACCCTGGCCCCGGGCTCGAAGGTCGTCACCGACTACTTCGACAAGGCCGGCCTGACCCCGTACCTCGACAAGATGGGCTTCAACCTCGTCGGGTACGGCTGCACCACCTGCATCGGCAACTCCGGTCCGCTGGACGAGGAGATCTCGAAGGCGATCAACGAGCACGACCTCGCGGTCACCTCGGTCCTCTCGGGCAACCGCAACTTCGAGGGCCGCATCAACCCCGACGTCAAGATGAACTACCTGGCCTCCCCGCCGCTGGTCGTCGCGTACGCCATCGCGGGCTCCATGAAGGTGGACATCACCACCGAGGCCATCGGCATCGACACCGAGGGCAACCCGGTCTTCCTCGAGGACATCTGGCCCTCCGAGGCCGAGGTCAACGACGTCGTGGCCAACGCCATCGGCGAGGACATGTTCTCGAAGTCCTACGAGGACGTCTTCGCGGGTGACGCCCAGTGGCAGGCGCTGTCGATCCCGACCGGCAACACCTTCGAGTGGGACCCGCAGTCCACCTACGTCCGCAAGCCCCCCTACTTCGAGGGCATGACGATGGAGACCTCCCCGGTCTCCGACATCGCCGGCGCCCGCGTGCTGGCGAAGCTGGGCGACTCGGTCACCACCGACCACATCTCCCCGGCCGGTGCGATCAAGGCCGACACCCCGGCCGGCAAGTACCTCACGGAGCACGGCGTCGAGCGCCGCGACTTCAACAGCTACGGCTCCCGCCGCGGCAACCACGAGGTCATGATCCGCGGTACCTTCGCCAACATCCGCCTGCGCAACCAGATCGCGCCGGGCACCGAGGGCGGCTTCACCCGCGACTTCACCGTCGAGGGCGCGCCGGTCGCCTTCATCTACGACGCCTCGCAGAACTACCAGGCCGCCGGCATCCCGCTGGTCATCCTGGCGGGCAAGGAGTACGGCTCGGGCTCGTCCCGCGACTGGGCCGCCAAGGGCACCGCGCTGCTCGGCGTCAAGGCCGTCATCGCCGAGTCCTACGAGCGCATCCACCGCTCCAACCTGATCGGCATGGGCGTCCTCCCGCTCCAGTTCCCCGAGGGCGCCACCGCGGCCTCCCTGGGCCTCACCGGCGAGGAGACCTTCTCCTTCACCGGTGTGGAGGAGCTGAACAACGGCACCACCCCGCGCACGGTCAAGGTCACCACCGACACCGGTGTCTCCTTCGACGCGGTCGTCCGCATCGACACGCCGGGTGAGGCGGACTACTACCGCAACGGCGGCATCATGCAGTACGTCCTCCGCAACCTGATCCGCGGCTAAGGGCGCGCCAGGCGGAGCGATCCGCCGGTTGTCGGCACCATAGGGCCGTACCCCCGACAAGGGGGTGCGGCCCTTCCGCTTTTCGGGGCGGCGGAATCAGATGACGGACAGGTCTCAACTCGGAAAAGCCGGGAACGATCCTTGCGCACGATCTTGCTGAGCGAAGCGGAAGTGGACTATACCTGTGCCCCAATCCTGACGAAGGCGAGGACTTGAGCATGGGATCCACCGGTGAGGGCCTCGGCCGCCGCGATCTGATCAAGCGCTCCGCAGCGCTCGGACTGATCGCCGTGCCGACGATGAGCTTCCTGTCCGCCTGTGCCTCCGGCGGTGGCGACACCTCCGCGAACGGCCCGGACAAGGGGCTCGTGTCCAAGGAGAACCCCTTCGGCCTCGCCAAGGGCGGCAAACTCGACGTGGTCATCTTCAAGGGCGGTTTCGGCGACGACTACGCCAAGGCCTGGGAGGCGGCCTTCGACAAGAAGTGGGGCACCACCAGCTCCCACCTGGGCACCCAGGAGATCGCGGCCAAGCTCCAGCCGCGCTTCAACGGCGGCAACCCGCCGGACGTCCTCAACGACTCCGGCGCCCAGATGATCAAGATCGACGTGCTCGCCAAGGGCAACCAGCTCGCCGACCTGACCCCCCTCCTCGACGCCCCCTCGATCGACGACCCGAACAAGAAGGTCCGCGACACCCTGATCGCCGGAACGGTCCAACAGGGCTCCCAGGGAGGCAAGTTCGTCGCCCTCAACTACGTCTACACCGTCTTCGGCCTCTGGTACTCCGGCAAGCTCTTCAAGGAGAAGGGCTGGACCGAGCCCAAGACCTGGGACGAGTTCCTGGGCATCTGCGCCAAGGCCAAGGAGGCCGGCATCGGCGGCCTGGCCCACCAGGGGAAGTACCCCTACTACATCAATGTCGTGATCATGGATCTGATCGCCAAGAAGGGCGGTCTGGAGGCCATGAAGGCCATCGACAACCTCGCCCCCAACGCCTTCGAGGGCAACCCGGACGCGCTGGCCGCCGTCGAGGCCGTCTACGAGGTGGTCGAGAAGGGCTATCTGATGCCCGGCACCAACGGCCTCACCCATACGGAGTCGCAGACCGCCTGGAACCAGTACAAGGCCGCCTTCATCCCCTCCGGATCCTGGCTGGAGAACGAGCAGCTCAAGCAGACCCCGGACGACTTCGACATGAAGTTCCTGCCGGTGCCGCTCCTCGCCGGCAGCAAGCTCCCCTTCACCGCCATCCGGGCGGGCGCCAACGAGGCCTTCGTCGTCCCGGAGAAGGCCGCCAACAAGGCCGGCGGCCTGGAGTTCCTGCGCACCATGCTCTCCCGCGAATGGTCGACCGTCTTCGCCCAGCAGGCCAACTCCCTCACCGTCGTCAAGGACGGCGTGGACCCGGGCGTCAAGCTCCGCCCCGGCACCCAGTCGGCCGTGGCCGCCGTCAAGGCCGCCGGAGCCGACACCTTCAACTACCTGTACCCCGACTGGTACAGCGAAATGGACACCGAGATCCAGAACGCGTCCAATGAGCTGATGGCCCAGCGCATCCAGCCGAAGGAGTGGATCAAGCGGGCCCAGGCCGCGGTGGACAAGGCCGCCAAGGACCCCAACGCCAAGAACAACCACCGCAGCTGACCCCACGTCCAACCGGCGGCGTCACCAGGGACGGACACCATGAGCCACGTAGCCCGGAGCAAGGGACGGACCGGCTTCATCGCCGGCTTCCTCGTCCTGCCGCTCGCGCTGTACCTGACCTTCGTCATCTGGCCGTACGTTCAGACGTTCGGCTATTCCTTCACCAACTGGTCCGGCCAGTCCCCGACGTTCGACTTCGTCGGCCTGGAGAACTACTCGGCCCTGATGGAGGACGAGGTCTTCCGCGGCGCCCTGTGGCACAACCTGCTGCTCCTGGTGTTCGTCCCCGCCCTCACCATCCTGCTCGCCCTCTTCTTCGCCTTCATGGTGAACGCGGGAGGGCGCAGCGGGGCCGGCGGGGTGCGGGGCGTCCGCGGATCGGCCTTCTACAAGATCGTCTACTTCTTCCCGCAGGTCCTGTCCCTCGCCATCCTCGCCGTCCTCTTCGGAGCGGTGTACCGCAGCGACACGGGCGGCCTGCTGAACGCGTTCCTCGCCAAGCTGGGCCTCGTCGACCCGGCCCACCCCGTCGAATGGCTCAACCGGCCGAACCTGGTCCTGTGGTGCCTGCTGCTCGTCGTGGTCTGGCACGGGGTCGGCTTCTACCTGGTCCTCTTCTCGGCCGCCATGCAGTCCGTGCCCAAGGACATCTACGAGGCCGCGCTGCTCGACGGCGCGGGCCGCGCCCAGACCTTCCTGAGGGTCACGCTGCCCCTGCTGTGGGACTCCGTGCAGACCTCGGCGGTCTACCTGGGCATCGCCGCCATGGACATGTTCGTCCTGGTGTCCACCATGACCTCCGGCCAGTTCGGCGGCGGCCCGGACCACCACAGCGAGGTCATGGCGACCGTGCTGATGCGCAACTTCCTCTACTTCGGCAAGAGCGGCTACGCGTGCGCCATGGGCGTCGTCATGCTGGTCCTGACCATGATCCTCTCCGTCGTCACGCTGCGCGCCACCCGCCGCGAGCGCATCGAGTTCTGAGCGGGAGACCCGATGACCACAGTGATCAAGGCACCCGGTGAGTCGGCCGCCGAGCGCTCCCGGGGCAGCGGCCGCCCCGCGGGCGGCGGCAAGGCCCGCTCCGACGGCATGGTGCTGAACGTCTTCTCCCACGGCTTCCTCGCCGTCTGGGCGATACTGATCGTCCTGCCCCTGGTGTGGCTGGCGCTCGGTTCCTTCAAGACCGACTCCCAGATCGGCGCCTCCGCCCTGAGCTGGCCGACCCACTGGCACTTCGACGCCTTCGGCCGGGCCTGGGACAAGGGCATCGGCGGCTACTTCGGCCACACCCTGATCGTCCTGGCCTTCTCCGTCCCGCTGACCATGCTGCTCGGCTCGATGGCCGCGTACGTCCTGGCCCGCTACCCCTTCCCGGGGAACCGGATCATCTACTACTTCTTCGTCAGCGGGGCCATGTTCCCCGTGTTCCTGGCGCTCGTACCCCTGTTCTTCATGGTCAAGCGCCTGGACATGCTGAACACCTACCAGGGCCTGATCCTGGTCTACGTCGCCTACTCGATGCCGTTCACCGTCTTCTTCATGCACTCCTTCTTCCGCACCCTGCCGACGGCGGTGCACGAGGCGGCGGTGATCGACGGGGCCTCCGACACCCGGATCTTCTTCCGGGTGATGCTGCCGATGGCCAGGCCCGGCCTGATCAGCGTGGGGATATTCAATGTCCTGGGCCAGTGGAACCAGTACATCCTGCCCTCCGTCCTGATGCAGCCCCAGAGCGGATCCGACCCCGAGCGCTACATGCTCACCCAGGGCCTGATCCAGCTCCAGTACCAGATGGGCTACGAGACGGACCTGCCGGTGCTCTTCGCCGGCGTGACCATCGCGATGATCCCGATGCTGGTGGTCTACCTCTCCTTCCAACGCCAGATCCAGGCGGGCCTGACCTCGGCCACCCTCAAGTAGGGCCCCGCTCCTACAGCCAGGCGCCGAAGCGGCGGATGTAGCGGGTCTTCACCAGCTGGGTGAGCGTGCAGTACGCGAGGAGTACGGCGATCAGCCAGGGGAAGTAGCCGGCCGGCAGGGCGGTGAAGCCGAGGGCGGGGGCCAGCGGGGAGAAGGGCAGCCAGAGCCCGGTCAGCACCGCGAGGACGGTCGTCACCATCACCGGCCACGAGGCGCGGGACCGGAGGAAGGGGATCTTGCGGGTCCGGATCATGTGGACGACGAGGGTCTGCGAGAGCAGGCCCTCGACGAACCAGCCGGTCTGGAAGAGCGAGGCCTCGCCCACGGTGTTCGCGGCGAACACGTTCCACATGATCACGAACATGGTGATGTCGAAGACCGAGCTGATGGGGCCGATCGTCACCATGAAGCGGAAGATTCCCTTGGCGTCCCAGTTCCGGGGCCTGCGCAGGTACTCCTCGTCCATCCGGTCCCAGGGCGTGGCCAGCTGGGAGATGTCGTAGACCAGGTTCTGCACCAGCAGCATGATCGCGAGCATCGGCTGGAAGGGGAGGAAGGCGCTCGCCACCAGGACCGAGAAGACGTTGCCGAAGTTCGACGAGGCCGTCATCTTGATGTACTTGATCGTGTTGCCGAAGGTGGTGCGGCCCTGGACCACGCCCTGCTCCAGGACAGTCAGGTCCTTCTCCAGCAGGATGATGTCCGCCGACTCCTTGGCGATGTCGACCGCCGTGTCGACGGAGATGCCGACATCGGCGTCCCGCAGCGCCGCCGCGTCGTTGATGCCGTCCCCGAGGAAGCCCACCGTACGGCCGTCCGCCTGCAGGGCCCGCACGATGCGGGCCTTCTGCACCGGGTTGGCCTTGGCGAAGACCGTCGTACGGGCGGCCAGCGCGCGCAGTCCGGCGTCGTCGAGGGCGTCCACCTCGGAGCCCGTGACCACGCGGCCCACCTCGATGCCGACGTCGGCGCAGACCCGGGCCGCGACCAGCTCGTTGTCCCCGGTGACCACCTTCACCGCGACGCCCTTGTCGGCCAGGCCCCGCAGGGCCCGGGCGGCGGAGGCCTTCCGCGGGTCGAGGAAGGCCAGGAAGCCGACCAGGGTCAGCCCGTCCTCGTCCGCGACGGTGTAGGTGTCGCGCGGGGCGGCGATCCGGCGGGTGGCCACGGCCAGGACCCGCAGGCCCCTGCGGTTGTCGTCCTCGGCGATGGCGGCGACGCGGCGGCGCAGCTCCGCGGTGAGCCCGACGGTCTCCCCCCGGTCCCTCAGGTGCGTGCAGAGGTCCAGGACCTCCTCCACCGCACCCTTGGTGATCATCACGTGCTCGGCCCGGCCGGGGCCGACGGCCATCGCGTTGCGGTTCAGGACCACGGACATCCGCCGGCGGGCGAAGTCGAAGGGGATCTCGTCGACCCGCGTGAACCGTGCGTCGACGACAACCTCCTCGGCCTCGTTCACCCGGTCGATGACCGCCTGGTCCAGCAGGTTGCGCAGGCCCGTCTGGAAGTGCGCGTTCAGGTAGCCGTACTCCAGGACCTCGCCGTCCTCGTCGCCGTGCACGTCGAGGTAGCGGTCCAGGACGATCCGGTCCTCGGTGAGGGTGCCGGTCTTGTCCGTGCAGAGCACGTCCATGGCGCCGAGGTTCTGGATGGCGTTCAGCCGCTTGACGACGACCTTGCGCTTCGCCATGGCCACCGCGCCGCGCGCCAGGTTGGCGGAGACGACCATCGGCAGCATCTCGGGGGTCAGGCCCACCGCGACGGCGACACCGAACAGGAAGGCTTCGTTCCAGTCGCCCTTGGTCAGGCCGTTGACCATGAAGACCACCGGGACCATCACCAGCATGAAGCGGATCAGCAGGAAGCTGACCTTGCGCACGCCGGTGTCGAAGGTGGTCTGCGGGCGCTCGCCGACGAGGGTGCCGGCCATGGAGCCGAACCAGGTGTCGGAGCCCGTCGCCACGACCACCCCGGTGGCGGTGCCGGAGGTGACCGACGTCCCCATCAGGCAGAGGTTGTCCGCCTCCACCGGGTCGGTCGTCTCGTGCTGGCCGAGGTCCTCTGTTCGGGTGTCGGCCTTGGCCACCGGCAAAGACTCGCCGGACAGGGCCGCCTGGCCGACCATCAGGTCCTTGGCGGTGAGCAGCCGCAGGTCGGCCGGGATCAGGTCGCCGGCCGCCAGCCGGACCAGGTCGCCCGGGACCACCTGGTCCATCGGGATCTCCAGGGTGGTCGGGACCGAGCCGCTGCCGGCCCTGCGCCGCACCGCGCAGGTGGTGGTGACGAGCTTCTTCAGGGCGTCGGCGGCGCGGCCGGAGCGGTACTCCTGCCAGAACCGCAGCAGCCCGCTGACCGCGACCATCACGGAGAGGATGAGGACACCGGGGTCCTGCGGGTCCTGCCAGAACATGACGGCGGCCAGGAAGACCAGGACGCCGATGAAGGGGTTCCGGAACGCCTTCGCCAGCTGCGCCGTCCAGTGCGGGGCGCGCTCCTCGGCGACGACGTTGGGGCCGTGGAGCCCCAGGCGGCGCACGGCCTCGCCGTGGGTCAATCCGCCCCGGGATGTGTCCACGTCCTGGAGGACCCGGACGGCGGGGGCGGCGCTGAGGGCCGCGAGGCGCTCAGCGGCGAGACGGGTGGCGGACTCCAGCTCGGCGGCCCCGCGCTCACGGCGGGTCCGGCCCGGCGGTGCGAGCTTCGCAGGGGTACGAGGGGTGAGCATGGTCATGACGAATGCCTCCCTCCACCGCGTCCGGGCAGCGCGCAGCCGCGCGGTCACGTGGAGTGGTCAGGGTGCGGCGCGGGGTGGCGGGGGCCGCCACGGGGTGCGCCGTGGACAGGGATGACGTATGCCTGACAGGAGAGTCAGGGCGTACGGAAAGAGGAGAAGAAAGGAAAAAGGGGCCGTTCCATAACGGAACGGTCAGCCGACGAGAGCGCGGCGAAGACTTCGATCGGGACTCATCCCGAACACCTCCTCGCGTCGCGCCGTCAGTACGCGGCGCCAGGTCCGGCCTGGAGGCCGCAGAGGACCGGCGCCTCAGCGACCGTAACACGATCTCGAAGGGCGGTGTTTCAGCCTTTTGGTCAGCCGTGTCCGTTTCGGCATGCGTCCGGCCCTTGACGCCAGAGGGGCCAAACGCTCGACTTAAGGTTCACAAGTTGGAGAGACGCCGGGGTCTCGGAGCACGCAGCCGCGACGACCGGCCGGGGGGCGACGGATGGCCGTCGCTTATGGGCAGGAGTGGATGAGTCGTGCAGACTCCCGGATCGCAGTCCTCGCTGCATCGAGCGAACCTCGAACGGGTCGTGCGGGCGGTGCGCCTCGCGGGTTCGCTGACCCAGGCGGAGATCGCCCGTACCACCGGACTGTCGGCGGCCACGGTCTCCAACATCGTCCGTGAGCTCAGAGAGGGCGGGACCGTCGAGGTCACCGACACCTCGGCCGGCGGCCGGCGGGCGCGCAGCGTCTCCCTCAGCGGGGACGCGGGCATCGTGATCGGCGTGGACTTCGGCCACACCCACCTGCGGGTGGCGGTCGGCAACCTCGCGCACCAGGTGCTGGCCGAGGAGTCCGAGCCGCTGGACGTGGACGCCTCCTGGGTGGACGGCTTCGACCGGGCGGAAGCGCTGGTCGGACGGCTGGTGGAGCAGGTCGCGGTGGCCCGCGACAAGGTCATCGGCGTCGGGCTAGGCGTCCCCGGCCCCATCGACGTGGAGTCCGGAACGCTCGGCTCCACCGCGATCCTCCCGGGCTGGGCCGGCATCAACCCCCGCCGGGAGCTCTCGCAGCGCCTGGGCGTGCCCGTCTACGTGGACAACGACGCCAACCTCGGCGCGCTGGGCGAGCTGGTGTGGGGGAGCGGGCGCGGGGTCCGGGACCTGGCGTACATCAAGGTCGCCAGCGGCGTGGGGGCCGGCCTGGTGATCAACGGCCGGATCTACCGGGGTCCCGGCGGCACCGCCGGGGAGATCGGGCACATCACCCTGGACGAGTCGGGCCCGGTCTGCCGCTGCGGCAACCGCGGCTGCCTGGAGACCTTCGCCGCCGCCCGCTACGTGCTGCCCCTGCTCCAGGGCAGCCACGGGCCGGAGCTGACCATGGAGAAGGTGGTCGAGCTGGCCCGCGAGGGGGACCCGGGCTGCCGCCGGGTCATCACCGATGTGGGCCGGCACGTCGGCAGCGGCGTGGCCAGCCTCTGCAACCTCCTGAACCCCTCCCGGATCGTGCTCGGCGGCTCGCTGGCGGAGGCCGGTGAGCTGGTCCTGGCACCGATCCGGGAATCCGTGGGGCGGTACGCGATCCCCAGCGCGGCCCGCCAGCTCTCGGTCCTGACGGGGACGCTGGGCGGCCGCGCGGAGGTACTCGGCGCACTCGCCCTCGTACTCAGCGAGATGGGCGATTCGACGCTTTTGGCAGAAAATGGAATGGGAGTGCGCGCCCCCGCCGCTCTGTCTTCATTTAGATAACGGATGACTCCGTTGTCATCTCGTTAAGTATTCACTCCTTGACGACAAAACGCGGCCGGGGTTGACTCACATCCACCTCGGCCGCAGCGTTGCGGCCTCGTCAGGGAGGTTCACTTCATGAACACGCGTATGCGGAGAGCCGCCGTTGCCGTAGCCGCCGGCGCCATGGCCGTTTCGCTGGCCGCCTGTGGCAGCGCCAAGGAGGCGGGGGGCGAGAAGAAGCCCTCGGGTTCCGCCGCCGCCGGTGACGCGATCAAGGTCGGTCTGCTCCTTCCCGAGAACCAGACCGCGCGCTACGAGAAGTTCGACAAGCCGCTGATCGAGAAGAAGATCTCCGATCTGACCAACGGCAAGGCCCAGGTGGTCTACGCGAACGCCAAGCAGGACGCGACCACGCAGAACTCCCAGGTCGACACGATGATCACCAACAAGGTGAACGTCCTGATCGTCGACGCCGTGGACGCCAAGGCCATCGCGGGCTCGGTCAAGAAGGCCAAGGACGCCGGCATCCCGGTCGTCGCCTACGACCGCCTGGCGGAGGGCCCGATCGACGGCTACACCTCCTTCGACAACGAAGAGGTCGGCAAGGTGCAGGGCAAGGCCCTGCTGGAGGCCCTCGGCGACAAGGCCAAGGACGGCCAGATCGTCATGATGAACGGCTCCGTCACCGACCCGAACGCCGCGCTGTTCAAGAAGGGCGCGCACTCCGTCCTCGACGGCAAGGTGACCATCGGCAAGGAGTACGACACCAAGGAGTGGAAGCCGGAGAACGCCAACACCAACATGGCGGGCGCCCTCTCCGCGCTCGGCAAGGACAAGGTCGTCGGCGTCTACTCCGCCAACGACGGCATGGCCGGCGGCATCATCACCGCCCTCAAGGCGGCCGGCCTGAACCCCCTGCCCCCGGTCACCGGCCAGGACGCGGAACTCGCCGGTGTCCAGCGCATCGTCGCGGGCGAGCAGTTCATGAGCGTCTACAAGCCGTACGCCCCGGAGGCCTCCGCCGCCGCCGAGATGGCCGTCGCCCTCGCCCAGGGCAAGAAGGCCGACGACATCATCAACAACAAGGTCGACAGCCCGACCACCAAGGGCGTCCCCGCCGTGCTGATCCCGGTCGTGTCGCTGACCAAGAGCAACATCAAGGACACCGTCGTCAAGGACGGCGTGTACACGGTCGACGAGATCTGCACCGACAAGTACGCGGCCGCCTGCGCCGCCCTCGGCCTCAAGTAAGGCCCTGTGCCGCCTCCCGCCGAGGGAGGAGTGGCCCCCCGCCCTGCCCGGCGCCCCGCCCCCCATGCCCCCGCCTTTCGCGGGGCGCCGGGCAGAAACGTTTCATCTTTCGCTCGACTTATCCCCATCCGCCCCGCTCCTGCTCTTTTGCACGACATCCCCGCCGGTCAGGCGGCGAAGGAGATGGTTCATGTGTCCGCTGCGCCCGTGCTGGCGTTGCGAAGGGTCTCGAAGCGGTTCGGCGCCGTCCAGGCCCTGACCGACGTAGAACTCGAAATCCACTCCGGTGAGGTGGTCGCCCTCGTCGGCGACAACGGCGCCGGCAAGTCCACGCTGGTCAAGACCATCGCCGGCGTGCACCCCATCGATGACGGAGTCATCGAGTGGGAAGGCCGTCCGGTCTCCATCGGCAAGCCCCACGACGCCCAGAACCTCGGCATCGCGACCGTCTACCAGGACCTCGCGCTGTGCGACAACATCGACGTCGTCGGCAACCTCTTCCTGGGCCGCGAGCTCAAGCGCTACGGCGTCCTCGACGAGGTGGAGATGGAGCGCCGCGCCCGCGAGCTCCTGACCACCCTGTCCATCCGGATCCCCAGCGTCCGGATCCCCATCGCCTCCCTCTCGGGCGGCCAGCGCCAGACCGTGGCGATCGCCCGCTCGATGCTCGGCGAGCCCCGCCTCGTCATCCTCGACGAGCCCACCGCCGCCCTCGGCGTCGAGCAGACCGCCCAGGTCCTCGACCTGGTCGAGCGGCTGCGCGAGCGCGGCCACGCCGTCATCCTCATCAGCCACAACATGGCCGACGTGAAGGCCGTGGCCGACAAGGTGGCGGTGCTGCGGCTGGGCCGCAACAACGGCGTCTTCAACGTCGCCGACACCTCGCAGGAAGAGATCATCTCCGCCATCACCGGGGCCACGGACAACGCCGTGACCCGCCGGGCGGCCCGCACCGGGGAGGCCCGCAAGTGAGCACCGAACACCACACCGCGGCGGAGGACGTGGCCAAGCTGGCCAACCCGGCCGCCCCGGCGGACGCGATACCCGTGGTGGACCCCCGCCTGCTCGTGCGCGAGCGGGGCCTGTCCGGCTACCTGAGCGAGTTCGGACGCAAGATGAAGGCCGGCGACCTGGGCTCGATCCCGGTCGTCCTCGGCCTGATCATCATCTGGGGCATCTTCCAGGGCCTGAACGCGAACTTCCTCTCCCCGGAGAACCTCTCCAACATCGCGATCACGATGGTCGCCACCGGCATGATGGCCGTCGGCATCATCTTCGTGCTGCTGCTCGGCGAGATCGACCTCTCGGTCGGCTCGGTCAGCGGCGTCTCGGGCGCGATCGTCGCCGTCCTCGCCGTCACCCACGGCGTCAACGAATGGCTCGCGATCCTCGCCGCCGTCGCCGGCGGCGCCCTGATCGGCGCCCTCCACGGCTTCTTCTTCGCCAAGATCGGCGCCCCCGCCTTCGCGGTCACCCTCTCCGGCCTGCTGTTCTGGTCCGGCGCCATGCTCCAGATCCTCGGCAGCAACGGCACCGTCAACCTCGACCCCGACGGCGTGGTCGGCAAGCTCACCACGTACTACTTCTCCGACGTGGCCGCCGGCTACGGCCTCGCGGCGGTCGCCGTGGCGGCCTACTTCCTCGCCTCCTACACGGACAACCGCCGCCGGGAGGCCGCCGGGGTCCCCTCGCGGCCGCTGAGCGAGGTCCTGCTGCGCACGGGCCTGCTGGCCGTGTTCACCTTCGGCCCCGCCGTCGTGTTCAACCAGTACAAGGGCCTGCCGCTCGCGGTCGTCCTCTTCGTCCTGGCCCTGGTCGGCACGGACTTCGTGCTGCGCCGCACCACCTTCGGCCGCAACGTCTTCGCCCTCGGCGGCAGCGTCGAGGCCTCCCGCCGCGCCGGCATCAACGTCAACGGCATCCGCATCGCCGTCTTCGCCATCGCCGGCACCTTCGCCGCCATCGGCGGGCTCTTCTGGGCCTCCAAGATCGCGGCGGCCAACCAGAGCGCGGGCGCCGGCGACCTGCTGATGAACGTGATCGCGGCGGCCGTCATCGGCGGCACCAGCCTCTTCGGCGGCCGCGGCCGGACCTGGAACGCCCTCCTCGGCGTCATGGTCATCACCTCCATCCAGTACGGTCTGGCCCTGGAGGGGATCGCGACCCCGATCCAGTACATGATCACCGGCGCGGTCCTGCTCGCCACCGTGGTCATCGACTCGGTCACCCGCAAGACCCAGAAGACCGCCGGACGCGCCTGACCGCGCGTCCGGGGCGTCACCCGGACGGTAAGACCCGTCACAGTGCCCGGTGCCACTGCGTGTGGCACCGGGCACCTGTGCGTACATATGTACGTACGGTTGTGCGGTCATACGTCCGTTTGGGAGGTGTGATTGCGCCGCGAGGTGTACAGGTATGACAAAGGGCGTACCCCTCCCGGTACCGCCCGATGATTCCGCCCGCGAGCGGAACATTAGACTCGACAGACCAGCCAGCAACTGCAAGGAGGCACGGGTGCTGCTGACCCGCATCACGGGACCGCGCGATCTGGACCGGCTCAGCCAGGAGGAGCTGATCCAGCTCGCCGCCGAGATCAGGTCCTTCCTGGTCGATGCCGTCTCCAAGACCGGCGGGCACCTCGGCCCCAACCTCGGCGTGGTCGAACTGACGATCGCCCTGCACCGGGTCTTCGAATCGCCGAAGGACAAGGTCCTCTTCGACACCGGGCACCAGTCCTACGTCCACAAGCTGCTCACCGGCCGTCAGGACTTCGCCGGACTGCGCTCCAAGGGCGGCCTGTCCGGCTACCCCTCGCGCGCCGAGTCCGACCACGACGTCATCGAGAACTCGCACGCCTCGACCGTGCTCGGCTGGGCCGACGGCCTCGCCAAGGCCAACGAGGTCCTCGGCCGCGAGGACCACCACGTCGCCGCCGTCATCGGCGACGGCGCCCTCACCGGCGGCATGGCCTGGGAGGCGCTGAACAACATCGCCGCCGCCAAGGACCGCCCGCTGGTCATCGTGGTCAACGACAACGAGCGCTCGTACGGCCCCACCATCGGCGGCCTCGCGAACCACCTCGCCACCCTGCGCACCACGGACGGCTACGAGCGCTTCCTGGCCCGCGGCAAGGAGATCCTGGAGCGCACCCCCGTCGTCGGGAAGCCGCTCTTCGAGACCCTGCACGGCGCCAAGAAGGGCCTCAAGGACTTCATCGCCCCGCAGGGCATGTTCGAGGACCTCGGCCTGAAGTACATCGGCCCCATCGACGGCCACGACATCGAGGCCCTGGAGTCCGCCCTCCAGCGCGCCAAGCGCTTCAGCGGCCCGGTCATCGTGCACTGCCTCACCCAGAAGGGCCGCGGCTACACGCACGCCGAGCAGGACGAGGCCGACCGCTTCCACGGCATCGGCCCGATCCACCCCGACACCGGCCTGCCGATCAAGACCTCCGCCGCCAGCTGGACCTCCGTCTTCGCCGACGAGATGGTCAAGCTCGGCCACGAGCGCGAGGACATCGTCGGCATCACCGCCGCCATGCTCCACCCGGTCGGCCTGAAGAAGTTCGCGGACACCTTCCCGGACCGCATCTACGACGTCGGCATCGCCGAGCAGCACGCGGCCACCTCGGCCGCCGGCCTCGCCACCGGCGGCGTCCACCCGGTCTTCGCCGTCTACGCGACCTTCCTCAACCGCGCCTTCGACCAGGTCCTCATGGACGTCGCCCTGCACAAGTGCGGGGTCACCTTCGTCCTGGACCGCGCCGGCGTCACCGGCGACGACGGCGCCTCCCACAACGGCATGTGGGACATGTCCATCCTCCAGGTCGTCCCCGGCCTGCGGCTGGCCGCCCCGCGCGACGCCGAACAGCTGCGCGCCCAGCTCCGCGAGGCCGTCGAGGTCAAGGACGCCCCGACCGTCGTGCGCTACTCCAAGGGCGTCGTCGGCCCGGCCGTCCCGGCGGTCGGGAAGGTCGGCGGCATGGACGTGCTGCGCCTGCCCGCCCCCGAGGTCACCCGTCCGGACGTACTCATCGTCTCGGTCGGCGCACTCGCCCCGATGTGCCTGGAGATCGCCGACCTGCTCGACAAGCAGGGCATCTCCTCGACCGTCGTCGACCCCCGCTGGGTCAAGCCGGTGGACGAGGCCATGGCCCCGCTCGCCGACCGCCACCGGGTCGTCGTCACCGTCGAGGACAACGGCCGCACGGGCGGTGTCGGCGCCGCCGTCTCGCAGGCCCTGCGGGACGCGGGCGTGGACGTGCCGCTGCGCGACTTCGGCATCCCGCAGCGCTTCCTGGACCATGCGCTGCGCAAGGAGATCATGGCCGAGATCGGCCTGACCGCCCCCGACATCGCGCGCCAGGTCACCGGTCTGGTCGCCAAGCTGGACGGCCGTTTCGAGAGCGAGCGGGCCGCCACCGTCGACTAGCCGTACGGCCGGCCGCACGGGCGGCCGGATCGCGCGGTTGCACCATACGGGCCGGGAGATCACCCTTGAGGGGTGGGCCTCCCGGCCCGTTCGCGTACTTCTTGGGAGGTGCGTCGGTGAGCTCGGACCTCAACAGCCCGTTCCGTACCAAGACGGTGGAACAGTCCATCCGGGACACGGAGGAGCCGGAGCACGCGCTCCGCAAATCGCTCTCCGCCTGGGACCTGACCGTTTTCGGTGTCGGCGTCATCATCGGTACCGGCATCTTCGTCCTGACGGGCATCGCCGCCCGCAACAACGCCGGACCCGCCACCGCCCTCTCCTTCGTGGTATCGGGCGTCGTCTGTGCCCTCGCGGCCCTCTGCTACGCCGAGTTCGCCTCCACCGTGCCGGTGGCGGGCTCGGCCTACACCTTCGCGTACGCCTCCATCGGGGAGCTGCCCGCCTGGATCATCGGCTGGGACCTGGTCCTCGAATTCGCCCTCGGCACCGCCGTGGTGGCCGTCGGTTGGTCCGGGTACGTACGCCACCTCATGCACACGAACCTCGGCTGGGACATGCCCGTCGCGCTGTCCGGGCCCGACGCGGGGGGCCACTTCGACCTGCTGGCCTTCCTGCTGGTCCTGGTGCTGACGGTGATCCTCGTCGTGGGGACGAAGCTGTCGGCCCGGATCACCGCGGTCGTCGTCGCCATCAAGGTGACCGTGGTCCTGCTGGTCATCATCGCGGGCGCGTTCTTCATCAAGGCCGACAACTACTCGCCGTTCATCCCTCCCGCACAGCCGCAGACCGGAGGCAGCGGCTGGACGGCGCCGCTGGTCCAGCTGATGTTCGGCTTCCAGCCCACCAACTTCGGCGTCATGGGCATCTTCACCGCCGCCTCGCTGGTCTTCTTCGCCTTCATCGGGTTCGACGTCGTGGCCACCGCGGCCGAGGAGACCAAGAACCCCCAGCGGGACATGCCCCGCGGCATCCTCGGCTCGCTGCTCATCTGCACGCTCCTCTACGTCGCCGTGACCATCGTGGTCACCGGCATGCAGTACTACGCGCAGATGTCGCCGACCGCCCCGCTCGCCGAGGCCTTCAAGTCCGTGAACCAGCCATTCTTCTCCGGTGCCATCAGCCTCGGGGCGGCCGTCGGCCTGATCACGGTGAGCATGATCCTCCTGCTGGGCCAGACCCGGGTGTTCTTCGCGATGAGCCGTGACGGACTGCTGCCCCGCGTCTTCTCCGTCACCCACCCGAAGTTCCGCACCCCCTACCGGGCCACGATGCTCCTCGGCGGGATCATCGCGGTCATCGCGGGGTTCACCAGCCTGGAGAAACTCGCGGAACTGGTGAACATCGGCACCCTGTTCGCCTTCGTGATCGTGGCCCTCGGCGTCATCATCCTCCGCAGGACCCGCCCCGACCTGCACCGGTCCTTCCGCACCCCGTGGGTGCCGGTGATCCCGATCCTGTCCATCGCGGCCTCGCTCTGGCTGATGCTGAACCTGCCGGCCGAGACCTGGGCCCGGTTCGGGATCTGGATGGTGGTCGGGTTCGTCGTCTACTTCCTGTACGGCCGCAGCCACAGCAGGCTGGCCAGGAGGGGACGGGACGCGGAGTACTAGGCCGACGGGGACGGGGCCGACGGGGACGGCGAGGGCGCCGGGGACTTGGACCTGGCGCCCGTGCCGCCCTTGGCGGGCGAGTCCTTCGCCGCCGCGGGCACCTTCTGGTCGGTGCGCAGGGCCTCCCACAGCAGGGAGGCCTGCTCCTGTGCGATGACCACCCGGTTCGGGTCGACCTTGTCGTACGCCACCGGCAGCATGATGGTCTCCATCGTGGACGGGTCCACGCCCTTCATGCTCTGCGCGAAGTCGGCCAGCGCGGTCAGCGAGGCCAGTTCGGAGTCGGTGGTCAGGGACTTGGTGCCGGCGTCGGCGAGCTTGTAGAGCCGGGCCGGGTTGCCGAGGGCGTCCTGCTTCTTGATCTCGGCGAGCAGGGCGAGCATGAACTGCTGCTGGAGGCCTATGCGTCCGAGGTCGCTGCCGTCGCCGTAGCCGTAGCGGGTGCGGACGAACTTCAGCGAGTCCGTGCCGTTCAGCCGGTGCGTGCCCGCGTCCAGCTTCAGGCCGCCCTTCGCACCCGTCATGGGCTGGTCGAGGGTGACGGTGACCCCGCCGAGGGCGTCCACCAGGCCCTTGAAACCCGCGAAGTCCACCTCCACGAAGTGGTCCACGCGGATCCCCGACAGCTGTTCCACCGTCTTGACCACGCAGGCCGGACCGGCCACCGAGTAGACGGAGTTGAACATGACCCGGTTCGCCCCGGGGACGGTCTTGCCGTCCTGGTCCTTGCACTCGGGCCGGGCGATCAGGGTGTCGCGCGGGATGCTCACCGCGGTGGCGCGGGAGCGGCCCTCGGGTATGTGGACCAGCATCGCGGTATCGGAGCGGGCCCCGCTGACGTTGCCGTGGTCGAGCTCGGCGTTGGCCCCGGCGCGCGAGTCGGAGCCGAGCACCAGGACGTTCTGGGCCTTCTCCACCACCTTCGGCGGGCGGTTGTCCGTACCGATGGCCCGGTCGAGGTCGACGCTGTCGATGTTCCCCTCCAGGTGGCTGTAGACCCACCAGCCGGCCCCGGCCGAGCCGAGGACCAGGACGGCCGCCGTCCAGGCCAGCCCCCGGCGGATCCGGCTCGCGCGCGAACGGGTCGGCGCCGGCGCGGCCTCCGGGGTGGTCGTGGCAGTGGCGGTGGCGTCTGGAGTCATGCCCGGGGACCGGTCCTTCCGAACGGGTGGCGGGAGAGCGCGGCGGGGCGCACGCGGGCTCCAACATAGACGCAGGACCCCGTCAGACGACCCCCGGGGTATCCTGATTCTGTTCGAATGGTGAAGGGGAAGGGTTGCTTGCGGTCCATGGCGACGCGATCCAGACGCGGTCCGGACAAATCCTCCCGACGCCCGCCCGGTCCCGGCCGGACCGCCGCCCGTGACGGGAAAGCGGTGGCCCTGGGCCCCCTGACCGGACGCTGGGTCCTCGCCGGCAAGGACGGCCGGCTCACCGCGTACGTGCGCACCGAGGGCGGCATCCTGCGCTGGACCGAACACGCCCCCGGCGGTCCCGGATGGAGCGGCCCCGACCTGTTTCCCGCCGACGGGCTCACCGACCTGACGGTAGGTCAGGGAGCGGACGGGTACGCCCACTTCGCGGGCCGGCGGCGCATCCGCACCGACGGCACCGACACCGTCACCTACCACCATGCCGTGCAGTACCAGAGCGGCCGCCCCATGGGCCCCTGGGAATCCCTGGGCACGCTCTACCGCAACCCGGACATGTCCCACCGCGGCGGCCCGCCGGCCGTCGCGGTGGACGCCCAGGGCGCACCCCACGTCTTCGTGCGCAACGCCGGCCGCGGCGTCCACGTCAGGCGCCAGGACAAGAAGGGCAACTGGGCCGCCTGGGAGGACCTGCGGGGCAGCAAGGCCTTCGAGGGGATCTGCGCCTCCTGCGGCGGCGACGGCCGCGTCCGCCTCGCCGCCCCCGGCGACAAGGGGCTGTCCCTGTGGGCCCAGAGCGGGCCCGGCGGGCCCCTGGAGAAGGGCGAGGACGTCCCGTACCTCGCCCAGGACGGTTCCGTCCGCACCCTGGAGACGGCCCCCGGCCGTGTCACCCACTTCTGGCACGCGGCCGACGGCAGCGGCGTGTTCGCCTACCGCGAGGGCGCCGGGGTGATGGCCCTGGGCGGGGGTCCGGCGTACGGGGCGGTGGCCGCCGTCCGCGCCCTCGTCGACGGGTACGACTGCACGGTGCTGGCCCACCGCACCCTGGGCGGCCGGACCGCCCTGGCCGCGTACCCGACGGAGCACGAGGCGGCCGGGCTGTGGTGGACCGAGATCGGCGAGGAGTGCCTGGACTCGCCGGCCCTCGCCGTCGACGCCTACGGCCTGGTCGTCATCGCCTCGATCAGCGCCCGCGGGGAGCTGCTGGTCAACCGGCAGAAGGACAGCTCGGGCCTGTCACTGGGCCGCTGGCAGCGCTTCTGAGCGCACACCGGTCCGCCGGCCGCCCTGCGGCGGGATGCTGGACAGGCCGTGGCGGGCGATGGCCAGGCTGGAGATGCGCCGCAGGAAGTCCACCGAGCGGGCCGCCGTATCCGGGGTGATCCAGGCGTCGTCGATCTCGCACAGCTCCACCCGTACCGGCGCACCGCGCAGCACGATCGGCAGGGTGTAGGCGACGGTGGACGCGAAGGTCAGCAGGGACAGCCCGATGGGCTCGGTCAGCGCGGTCAGCTCCAGCGGCAGTTCGGGATGGACGATCTCCATGCCCGTCAGTCCGGCGATCCGCTCCAGCTTGGCCGCGCTCTCCCGGCGGTGCGCCAGGTAGCGGCCGGCCGCCCGGGTGCGGGCGATCCAGCCGACGGCGTCGATGTACCGGTCCTCGTCGATGACCCCGGTCTCCACCAGGGAGCTGCCCGCCAGGTCCGCCCCGGGCCGGGGACGCGCCGGGCCGAAGGTGGCGCGGCTCCAGGCGTACTCGTTGGGCCGCACCTCGGCGCCCGGCGGCGCGGCCACCGGCATGCAGGTGAAGAAGACGGCCCGCTCCAGCTCCGCCCGGGCCAGCCACCGGTTGACCGGGCCGCCCTTGGCGGACTTGGCGTCCCCCTGGTGCCAGCGGGTCAGCTGCTGCCCGCTCGTCAGCAGCGCCACCAGCTCGGTGGTGGCGGTGCCGTCGTCGACGACGACCACCTCGCTGGCCCGGGAGCGCGGCAGCAGCAGCTGGATGGTGCGGGAGAACAGGTCCCCGATGACCAGCCGCCGGGCCGCGGCGACCGCCCGGCCGAGCCGGACCAGCTCGCCGGCCCGCCCCAGGTAGCCCGCGCGGACCTCGTAGCGCCGCCACACCACCTTGGCCTGGGAGGCGAACCGGCACAGCCGGCGGACCTGCGCGCGCGAGCGCGGGTCCACCGGCTGGAGCACGGCGATGGTGAGGGACGCTGCCTCGCCCGGGTGGGCGTGCGCCCACTCCAGGACATTCAGTAGTTGAGCCGGGCTCTCCACCAGGGCGAGGGTGTCGCTCATGCCGTGGCCGTCACGCCCTCGGCGGCGAGGGCGCCCTGGACGCGGCGCAGCTTCTTCATCGGGCCCAGCTCGGACTCGTAGACCTTCTTGACGCCGTCCCCGAGGGCGGTCTCGATGGTGCGGATGTCGCGCACGAGACGGGCGAGACCGCCGGGCTCGACGGACGCGGCCTGGTCGGAACCCCACATGGCGCGGTCGAGGGTGATGTGCCGCTCGACGGCGCAGGCGCCCATGGCGACGGCGGCCACGGTGGTCTGCAGCCCCGTCTCGTGCCCCGAGTAGCCGACCGGCACGTTCGGGTAGGCGGCCTCCAGGGTGTTGATCACCCGCAGGTTGAGCTCCTCGGCCTTGGCCGGGTAGGTGGAGGTGGCGTGCAGCAGGATGATGTTCTCGCTGCCCAGCACCTCCACGGCGTGCCGGATCTGCTGCGGGGTGGACATGCCGGTGGACAGGATGACCGTCTTGCCGGTGGCGCGCAGGGCCAGGAGCAACTCGTCGTCGGTCAGGGAGGCGGAGGCCACCTTGTGGGCGGGCACGCCGAACTTCTCCAGGAAGGTGACGGCCTCGGTGTCCCACGGGGAGGCGAACCAGTCGATGCCGCGCTCGGCGCAGTGCTCGTCGATGGCGCGGTACTCGTCCTCGCCGAACTCGACGCGGTGGCGGTAGTCGATGTACGTCATCCGCCCCCAGGGGGTGTCCCGTTCGATGTCCCACTGGTCGCGCGGGGTGCATATCTCGGGAGTGCGCTTCTGGAACTTCACCGCGTCACAGCCCGCGTCGGCGGCCGCGTCGACGAGCGCGAGGGCGTTGGCCAGCTCACCGTTGTGGTTGATCCCGATCTCGCCGATCACGTAGGCGGGCCGGCCCGTGCCGACCTCCCTGTCGCCGATGCGGCGGATCCGGTTGCTGTGCACCACTGTTCAGAGTTCCTTTCCGGGGTACTGCTGGGATTGCGGCGACGGGGTCGCCGAAGTCTTCGGGGGGTCCAGGAGGGGGGCCAGGGCCCGGGCCCGGTCGAGGTCGCCGGGTTCGTCGAGCTCGATGGCCCGCTCGGGGGCCGTGGGGACGAGCTGGGTGCGGCCGAAGAAGCGGTGCCCGCTGCGGCGGAAGCCCTCGGCGCGCATCGCGTAGACGGCGCCCGACTCCAGGTATTCCGGCGTACGGTCCTGGCGGCGCAGCCGGACCGCGCTGTCGTGGTTGACGCCCCGCGCCCGGTGGCCGGGCCCGTGGCCGGGGTCGGCGGTCCACAGGAACCCGTGGAAGGGCACGGCGGTGAAGGCGGAGTCGGCTCCGTCGCGGACGACGGCCGACACGGCCTCGTCCACCTCCTCGGAGGTGAGGAAGGGGCTGGTGCACTGGACGAAGACGAGGACGTCCACGGGCTCGGCGTGACGTTCCTCCAGCACGTCCAGCGCGTGCAGCAGCGCCGATTCGCTGGAGGCCCGGTCGGAGCCCAGCTCGGCCGGGCGGTCCACCACCTCGGCGCCGGCCTCCCGGGCGGCGCGGGCGATGGCCGCGTCGTCGGTGGAGACCGCGACCCGGGTCACGTGGGCGGCGCCCAGGCAGGCCCGTACCGCGCGGGCCACCAGCGGTACCCCGCCGACCTCGGCCACGTTCTTGCCGGGGATGCCCTTGGACCCGCCCCGGGCGGGGATGACGGCGGTGACGTTCACGGGGCTGCTCTCCTGGGAGGGTGAGGGGGTGCGGGGGCTCATACGCCGCCCCACTGCTGGATCTTCGGGGCCACGCGCTGGACCCCGAACTGGTAGGCGATCTTGAGCACGCGGCGCGAGGTCCGCTTCATCGGGCCGCGGGAGCGGGCCGCGACGGCTCCGGCCCCGGGGGAGCCGTCCGGATCCAGGCCCCGGCGGCGCAGCAGCGTTCCGACGTATTCGGGCGCGCTCTCGGCCGTGTAGTACGGGGAGATCGGCGGCAGCGGGCGGCCGCGCAACGCGGCGATCCGGCCGCGGAGTTCACCGAACGGGTCGGCCGAGCGGATTCCCTGGTCGACGGTCCAGGACTCGTCGGCGATCGGGGCGGCGCCCTCGTCTATGGCCGTCCAGTCGGTGACGCAGCCGGAGCCGGTGAAGTAGTGGTTCCCGTGGATCTCCCGGACGCCGAGATCGCTCAGGATGGCGGTCGGCATTCCGCGGTGCATCGATTCGAGAGCGGCCGTGGAACTGACGGTCACGAGGAGATCGGTGCGGTCGAGGGTCTGCGACATGTTGCCGTACACGAAATGCAGGTTGGGCGGCAGGGGTTCGTCCAATTGCTCGGCCAGGACCTGGTAGTGGAACGCCTCCACATGGGTGGTCGCCTCACCCGGCTTGCTGCGGAGTTTGACCAGGACGTCGCGTCCCGGGCGCAGCCGGGCGTGGGATATCGCGCGGCGCAGCAGGTAAAGGCGGCCGCTGCGGTCCGCGGGTACCGACGGCTGGACGGCGAAGCACACCGTATAGGGGTGTTCGGCGAATGTCCGGGACGGGTCGTAGGGCCGCTGGTCGAGAAAGGGAAGTGCCGTCTGGACGATGCTGGAGGCGGGAATTCCCAGGGGTGCGTACACCTCGGTGAAACGGCGCCGGTCGAAAGGGCTGTTGGCGAGGACGATATCGGCGCCCGCGCGCAGCAGGAGGCCGTCGGCCATCTTCTCGTAGACCACGCCGACGTAGCCGGTCATCAGGACCGGCCGGTACGGGGCGCCGGCGAAGCGGCGGGCCAGGGCGTGCAGGGCGGCGTGGGTGGCGCCGCCGACCGTGCCCAGGATGATCACGTCCGCGCTGTCGAGCGCGGGGGCCGCCGCGAACTCGGCGAGGGTGGACTCGGTGATGGAGGACGGGGTGATGCCGACCTCCGCCAGCTGGCGCGCGGTGGGCGTGCTCCGGCCGCGCAGCATGTGGGCGTGGACCTCGCTGCCCGGCGCCAGGCCCACCGCCAGCCCCGCACCCCATTTCCAGCGGGTGTCGGAGTCTGCGAGCACGTGGATGCGCACTGGTGGATTCCCGGTCGGTCGGCGAAGCCCGAACTGCCGTCGGCAGGGCCGCAGGCGGGCACGGACACGGGCGGGATGGCCGCGCGGCCCGTTAGACCTTACATCCTCACCTGGGCCTTATGTGTCACGAATAGGCCTCGACCGCCGGGGGAGTTGTACGTCACACCCCAAGCGCCGTTCGGGTTCTCCGGGAGGCTCTGACATGATGGCGGGCGTGTCGGTGAATGGGGAGAAGGTGGGTGCCGGCCGATGGTGACCCTTTCGGTAATCGTCGCGATGTGTGACGTGCGCGACTTCTGTCGGACGGCTTTGAAGTCCCTGGCCCTCAATGCCCGGGAGGACTTCGAGTTCATCGTGGTGGACGACGCGTCCGTCGACGGCACATCCGAGATCCTGCGGGAGATGGTGCCCCGGATTCCCGGTGCCGTACTCATCCGCAATGAGCGGAACATGGGCATTTCGGCGACCCGCAACACGGGCCTGGCCGCCGCCCGCGGGCGCTTTTTCACCTTCCTCGACGGGGACGACTGGTACGCGCCCGGATATCTCGCGCAACTGGTCGGCTGGATGAGCCAGTCCGGCGTCGACTTCCTGCGCACCGGCCACGTCCGGGTGTACGGCCGCAAGCGGAAGGTGGTGGACGCTCCGCTCGCCCCCCGGGCCCTTCCGCTGAATCCCGCGGACTACGTCGGCCCGGTCGACGCCTCCACCTTCATGGACTACCCGCAGTCCTGGGCCGGCATCTACGACAGGGAACGGCTGCGCCAGGCCGACGCGCTGTTCTTCGACGAGTCCCTGCGCACCGCCGAGGACCGGCCCTGGTTCTACAAGCTGCACCTGCGGATGCGTTCCTTCGGAGTGGTCGACCTGCACGGAGTCTTCTACCGCCGTGATGTGTCCACTTCACTCACCAAGGTCCCGGACGAACGGCAACTGGACTTCCTGCCCGCCTTCCGGATGATTTTCGACGAGCTGGGCCACCACCCGCGCGGATATGAACTCTCGTTCAAGGCCATGCGAACGCTGTGCGCCCTCATCGTCATTCACCTGGACCGCGCCGGCGACTACGAGGAACTCACCCGGGAGCTCCTGCGGGAACGCAGCGCGCGGACCCTCTTCGACCTACCCCAGGACATCCTGGAGGGGACCCTGGCAGGAATGGACGCCGCACGCGTGAACAAGCTCAGAGCACTGATGTCCCAGCACCCGGGTGCCGCCGCCCGATGACCCGGATATTCGCCGCCTCCACCCTCTACGGCGCCATGACGGTGGCCGCCGCCATCGACGCCGGACAGCTCGGCCGGGACGACCGCGAGCGCGTCCTGCTCGTCTGCAACAACGTCGACATCCCCGAAGTCGCCACCCCCCTGCACCACATGCCGGGCGCCGCCGCCGTCCTCGCCCGCTTCCACCGCGTCGTCTACTGGAACGACCTCATCTACCCCTTCCACCCCGCGCTGTGGGCCCCCCGCGACGAGGACGCCCCCCTCTGGCGCACCGTCATGGGGGAGAAGATGGGGATCCGGCCCGGCCCCCTGGAACTCGTCGTCGAGTCCATCCAGGTCAAACCCGCCCAGACCCTCTGCAAGATCTTCTCCGACGCCACCCTCGCCGTGTACGCCGACGGGGTCATGAGCTACGGACCCACCCGCAACGACCTGCCCCGCCCCCTCCACGGCCGGATCGAACAGGTCCTCTACCTCGACCTGATCCCCACCCTGCTGCCCATGCTCCTCACCGAGTACGGGATCCCCTCGCAGCCCGTGCACACCGGCGCCGTCCTCAAGCTGATGGCGGAGCTCACCGAGGAGTGCCGCCCGATCCTCGACCGGGTGATCCCGCCGCAGCTCGCCGAACGCGGCCCCCAGACCGCGCTCCTCCTCGGCCAGTACCTCTCCCCCCTCGGCATCCTCACCGAGGAGGAAGAGGAGGACCTGCACCGGCGGATGTTCGACCACGCGGTACGGCTCGGCCACACCTCCGTCGTCTTCAAACCCCACCCCAGCGCCCCCTCCAGCCTCTCCGACACCCTCGCCGAAGCCGCCCGCGAGGCGGGCGTCCCCTTCCTCGTCCTGGACGTCCCCGTCCTCGCCGAGACCGTCTTCGCCTACCTGCGCCCCCGCCAGGTCATCGGCTGCTTCTCCACCGGCCTGTTCACCGCCCGAGCCCTGTACGGGATCCCCGTCGCCCAGATCGGCGCGCTGGAGGTCGTCCGGCGCATGCGGCCCTACGCCAACAGCAACCGCATCCCCGCCACCCTCACGCACGCCCTGGTCCCCGACCTGGACGTGCCGACGGCCGCCCCCGCCGACCGGATCCTGGACGTCGAGCACATCCGCACCGAGGTCACCCCGTACGTCCAGGCCGTCGGCTACTGCATGCAGCCCAAGCGGTACGCGTTCCTGCGCCCGGTCGCGCAGGAGTACATCGCCGCCGCCGTCGACCAGTGGGAGGGCCGCCCCGAGCTCGCCATGCACTTCAACGAGCGCACCCGCACCCGCCTGGAACTCCCCGGTCCGCGCACCTGGAAGTGGCGCCGCGGCCTCGGCTGGACCCTGCGCAGCACCGGGGAGCGCAGCGAGCCGGACGAGGTGCCCTTCACCGACATCACGATGAGCGGGTTCGCCTCGCTGGTGGAGGCCAAGGACGACCGCGGCGTCCTGGAGGTCGGCGCCCGGCTGCTCACCGAGCACGAGAACCTCGACCTGCTCATCGGCATGGCCCAGGCCCACATCCGCCGCAAGGAGACCGAGCAGGCGAGACGGCGCATCGAGCGGGCCATCGAGATCTCCGCGGACAGCGGCCGGGCCCTGGTCTGGCTGCGGATCGCCGAGACCGCGGCCAGACTCGGCCGGCACGGCGACGACCTGCGCCGCCGGGCCGGCCGGCAGGCGCTGACCATCAACCCGGCCTCGCCGGCAGCCCAGCGCCTGGTCAAGAACGGCCGGCTCGGCCGCAGGTGAACCACGGGAAGGGCCCCGTCCGCAGCGGCTGCGGACGGGGCCCTTCTCACGTGTCGGGTGCGTTACGCCGGGACGCTCGCGACACCCGGGGCGAGGAACTTCTTGCCGTTCACCCGCTCCGAGACGCCCTCACGGTCCAGGTACGGGGTGATGCCGCCCAGGTGGAAGGGCCAGCCCGCACCGGTGATGAGGCAGAGGTCGATGTCCTGGGCCTCGGCCACGACACCCTCCTCCAGCATCAGGCCGATCTCCTGCGCCACCGCGTCCAGGACGCGGTCGCGGACCTGCTCCTCCGTCAGGACGGAGTCGCCCTGCACCAGGAGGGCGGCGACCTCGGGGTCCAGCTCCGGCTTGAAACCGTTCTCGGCGGAGTAGACGTAGAAGCCGCGCTTGCCGGCCTCGACCACGCGCTTGAGGTTCGGCGACACGGTGAAGCGCTCCGGGAAGGAACGGTTCAGCGTCTCGGACACGTGCAGGCCGATCGCCGGGCCGACGAGTTCCAGCAGCACCAGCGGCGACATCGGCAGGCCGAGCGGCTCGATGGCCTTCTCGGCGGTGGCGACCGGGGTGCCCTCGTCGATGACGTTCTGGATCTCGCCCATGAAGCGGGTCAGGATGCGGTTCACGACGAACGCCGGGGCGTCCTTCGTCAGGACCGCGGTCTTCTTCAGCTTCTTGGCGACACCGAAGGCCGTGGCCAGCGAGGCGTCGTCCGTCTGCTCACCGCGGACGATCTCCAGCAGCGGGAGGATCGCGACCGGGTTGAAGAAGTGGAAGCCGACCACGCGCTCCGGGTGCTGAAGCTTGGAGGCCATCTCCGACACCGACAGCGAGGAGGTGTTGGTGGCGAGGATCGCGTGCGCCGGGGCGACCGCCTCGACCTCCGCGAACACCTTCTGCTTGACGGACATCTCCTCGAACACGGCCTCGATGATGAAGTCCGCGTCCGCGAAGCCCTCGGCCTTGTCCAGGACACCGCTCACCAGGGCGGTCAGGCGGTTGGCCTTGTCCTGGTTGATGCGGCCCTTGCCGAGCAGCTTCTGGATCTCGGCGTGGACGTAGCCCACGCCCTTGTCCACGCGCTCCTGGTCGATGTCGGTGAGGACCACCGGCACCTCCAGGCGGCGCAGGAACAGCAGCGCCAGCTGCGAGGCCATCAGGCCCGCGCCGACCACGCCGACCTTGGTGACCGGACGGGCCAGGGACTTGTCCGGGGCACCGGCCGGGCGCTTGCCGCGCTTCTGGACCAGGTTGAAGGCGTAGATGCCCGAGCGCAGCTCGCCGCCCATGATGAGGTCGGCCAGGGCCTTGTCCTCGGCGTCGAAGCCGGCCTGGAGGTCGCCGTCCTTGGCCGCGGCGATGATGTCCAGCGCGCGGTAGGCGGCCGGAGCGGCGCCGTGCACCTTGGAGTCCGCGAGGGCGCGGCCCTTGGCGACGGCCGCGTCCCAGGCCTCGCCGCGGTCGACCTCGGCCCGTACGACCTCGGTCTCGCCCTTCAGGACCTTCGCGGTCCAGATCAGGGACTGCTCCAGGAAGTCCGCGCCCTCGAAGATCGCGTCGGCGATCCCGAGCTCGAAGACCTGCTTGCCCTTCAGCTGGCGGTTCTGGTTGAGCGAGTTCTCGATGATGACCGAGACCGCGCGCTCCGCGCCGATCAGGTTCGGGAGGATGGCGCAGCCGCCCCAGCCCGGAACCAGACCGAGGAAGACCTCGGGCAGCGAGAAGGCCGGGATGGCCTTCGAGACGGTGCGGTACGAGCAGTGCAGGCCGACCTCGACACCGCCGCCCATCGCCGCGCCGTTGTAGTAGGCGAAGGTGGGGACGGCCAGCGCGGCCAGGCGCTTGAAGACGTCGTGGCCGCCCTTGCCGATGGCGAGCGCCTCGTCGTGCTTCTTCAGCAGTTCGACGCCCTTGAGGTCGGCGCCGACGGCGAAGATGAACGGCTTGCCGGTGATGCCCACGCCGACGAGGGAGCCCGCGAGGGCCTCCTGCTCGACCTGGTCGATCGCCGCGTTCAGGTTGGCCAGCGACTGCGGGCCGAAGGTGGTCGGCTTGGTGTGGTCGAAGCCGTTGTCCAGCGTGATGAGCGCGAAGCGCCCGGCGCCGAACGGCAGGTCCAGGTGACGGACGTGCGCGGACGTGACGACCTCGTCCGGGAACAGCTCGGCTGCGCCCTTCAGGAGCTCGGCGGTGGTGCTCACTTGGAGTCTCCCTCGGCGTCGAAGTTCGGGTTCTCCCAGATGACCGTGGCGCCCATGCCGAAGCCGACGCACATCGTGGTCAGGCCGTAGCGGACGTGCGGCTGCTCCTCGAACTGGCGGGCCAGCTGCGTCATCAGGCGAACGCCGGAGGAGGCCAGCGGGTGGCCGAAGGCGATCGCGCCGCCGTACTGGTTCACGCGGGCGTCGTCGTCGGCGATGCCGTAGTGCTCCAGGAAGGCCAGCACCTGCACGGCGAAGGCCTCGTTGATCTCGAAGAGACCGATGTCGTCGATCGTCAGACCGGCCTGGGCCAGGGCCTTCTCGGTGGCCGGGATCGGGCCGTAGCCCATGACCTCCGGCTCGACACCCGCGAAGGAGTACGAGACGAGGCGCATCTTGACCGGGAGGTTGTTCTCGCGGGCGAAGTCCTCGGACGCGATGATCGCGGCGGTGGCGCCGTCGTTGAGACCGGCGGCGTTGCCCGCGGTGACCCGGCCGTGCGTACGGAACGGGGTCTTCAGGCCGGCCAGGTTCTCCAGCGTGGTGCCCGGGCGCATCGGCTCGTCGGAGGTGACCAGGCCCCAGCCCGTCTCGCCGACCTCCGCGTTGGTGTTGCGCACCGAGATCGGGACCAGGTCCTGCTGGATCTTGCCGTCGGCGTACGCCTTGGCGGCCTTCTCCTGCGAGCGCACGGCGTACTCGTCGGCGCGGAGCTTGGTGATCGTCGGGTACCGGTCGTGCAGGTTCTCGGCGGTCATGCCCATGAACAGGGCGGACTCGTCGACCAGCTTCTCGGAGACGAAGCGCGGGTTCGGGTCGACGCCCTCGCCCATGGGGTGGCGGCCCATGTGCTCGACACCGCCGGCGAGGGCGACGTCGTACGCACCGAAGGCCACACCGCCCGCGACGGCGGTCACGGCGGTCAGCGCGCCGGCGCACATGCGGTCGATGGAGTAGCCCGGGACGGACTGCGGGAGGCCCGCGAGGATGCCGGCCGTGCGGCCCAGCGTCAGGCCCTGGTCGCCGATCTGCGTGGTCGCGGCGATGGCGACCTCGTCGATCTTCTTGGGGTCCAGGTCCGGGTTGCGGCGCAGCAGCTCCCGGATCGCCTTCACGACGAGGTCGTCGGCGCGGGTCTCGTGGTAAATGCCCTTCGGGCCCGCCTTGCCGAACGGGGTGCGGACGCCGTCGACGAAGACGACGTCCCTGACGGTACGAGGCACGTTGGCTCTCCTCCAGGTGCGGGATGGCACTGCTGCGCGTGGACGCCGGCTCACTGAGCGGGCGCTCACCCGGCCCATGCTACTTGCGGGTAACCCGTGTGGACACCCCCGGGGGCGGGAGCGGCGAAGGTCACACCGCACCGCCGTGGGGACGGCCGTGCGCACCGTGCGGATGATGGTGCCCGTGAGTGCGTACTTGAGGTGGGAGAGGCCCCTGCACCAGAGGGGAAATCCGAGGACCGTGGCGGTGGGCGAGGACGCGGTCGCCGTCCACGAGCGCCGCAGCAGGCTGGTCTGCCTGGACCGTGAGGACGGCTCGGTCCGGTGGGACCGGCCGTTCGGGCGGTGGCCCCGGGCGGTGGTGGCCGCCGGCGGCCGCTGCTTCGGGATCGCGCAGGACGTGGACGCGCTCACCTGCCGCGACCTGCGGTCCGGCGCGGAGCTCTGGAGCGCGCCCCTGCCCCCTTACACCGGGCACGTGGTGGTGGCCGGGGACACGGTGCTCGTCGGAGGCTGGCGCGGCTACACCCCGCTCCAGGCCTTCGACGCCGCCACCGGGCGCCCGTCCTGGCGCACAGACGGACGCGTCCACACCGTCCGGCCGCTCGGCCTCGGCGACGGTACGGCCCTGCTGGGCGGGCCGGGCGGGACGGAGGTCCGCCGGATCCGGCTCGACGACGGGTCGCCGGTGGAGCGCGTGCGGTTGCCGGGGGCGGTGCCGTACGGGGACGACCGGGCGGTGTTCTCGCGGGCGGGCGCGGGGCGCGTGCTGCTCCGGTGCGAGGGCGGGCTTCTGGCCGAGCTCCGCTTCGGGTCCCGTGCCGACGCGTGCGCGGCGGACGCGGAGGTGCGCACGCTCCGGGCGCCCGGAGCGGACCGGGCCGCCGCCGGGCCGGTGACCGGGGCCGGGGGGCTGCTGTGGCTGCGCGAGCCGAGGGGGTTCGCCGTGCTGGACCCGGCCGACGGGACGCTGCTGCGGCGCGTGGGAACGGGCCGGCGCATGGCCGACGGGGTGGTCCCGGTCGCGGACGGCTTCCTGGTGGCGGGGGCCCAGGGCACCCTCTTCCACCTCGACCCGGCCGGGGAGGTGACGCGGTGCGTGGTGCTCGGGCAGCACGTCTCCGGTCTGCTGCCCGGCTTCCCGGCGGGCGAGGCCGGGCCGGAGGGCCCCGCCGTGCACGCCTTCGCCCTCACCAAGGGCACGCTCGTGTCCCTCGACGTGCCGGGGAACACCGCGGTGGCCCGGGGCGACTGACGGGCGACGCCCCGTGGCCGACGTCCCGTCGCCGCCCGCGGGGCGGCCGGCAGCGCTCCGGCGCGGGCGGCGCACGGAACCCGGGTTCGGGGCGGCGCCGGCGCCGTGCCCGGTAACGGCGAGAGCCCCTGTCCGCGTGGGCGGGACGGGGGCTCTCGGAGGGGGTGCGGGTCAGGAGGCGGCCGACCGCAGGGCCGCGACCAGGACCGGGGTCACCTGTTCGACCTGCCACGGGCGGGCGCCGTAGCCCGTCAGGGCCTCGGCCACCGCGTCCGCGTCGGCGTTCCGCGGCGGCTCCCAGCAGAGGCGGCGCACCGTGTCCGGGGTGATCAGGTTCTCCTGGGGCAGGCTCAGCCCCTCGGCCAGCTCCGACACCGCCGCACGGGCGGCGGACAGCCGGGCCGCGGCGACGGGGTCCTTGTCCGCCCAGGAACGCGGCGGCGGCGGGCCCGACGGGGCCGCCCCGGGCTGCGGGAGTTCGCTCTCGGGCAGGGCCTTCGCCCGGTCCACGGCGGCCATCCACTGGTCCAGCTGGCGCCGCCCCATCCGCTGCCCGTACCCCGGCAGGGCCGACAGCGCGTGCACGTTCGCCGGGACGGCCAGGGCCGCCTCGACGATCGCCGCGTCACCCAGCACCTTGCCGGGGGACACGTCACGGCGCTGCGCGATCCGGTCGCGGGCCTCCCACAGCTCCCGCACCACGGCCATCTGCCGCCGGCGGCGCACCTTGTGCATGCCGGAGGTGCGGCGCCACGGGTCCTTGCGCGGCGGGGCGGGCGGGGCGGAGGCGATGGCGTCGAACTCCTGGCGGGCCCACTCCAGCTTGCCCTGCCGGTCCAGTTCCTTCTCCAGCGCGTCCCGCAGGTCCACCAGCAGCTCCACGTCCAGCGCGGCGTAGCGCAGCCAGGGCTCGGGCAGCGGGCGGGTGGACCAGTCGACGGCGGAGTGCCCCTTCTCCAGCTGGTAGCCGAGCACGCTTTCGACCATCGCCCCGAGTCCGACCCGGGGGAAACCGGCCAGCCGGCCCGCGAGCTCCGTGTCGAACAGGGTGGTGGGGGCCATGCCTATTTCGCGCAGGCAGGGCAGGTCCTGGGTCGCGGCGTGCAGGATCCACTCCGTGCCGGACAGGGCCTCGCCCAGGGCGGACAGGTCCGGGCAGCCGACCGGGTCGATCAGCGCGGAACCCGCGCCCTCGCGGCGCAGCTGGACCAGATAGGCGCGCTGCCCGTAGCGGTACCCGGAGGCGCGTTCGGCGTCCACGGCCACGGGGCCGGTGCCCGCGGCGAAGGCCGCGACCACCGCGGCGAGCGCCTCGGCGTCGGCCACGACGGGCGGGATGCCCTCGCGGGGTTCCAGCAGGGGAATCGGCAGCCCATCGGACGAAACCTCTTCGTCCGGGGGGCCGCCCCCGGTGGTGGTGCGCAGGTGTGCTGCGGTCTCTTGGGCGTCGGTCACCGGTCAAGGGTATCCGTGTATGTGACGCGCCCGTCGCCGGAACGTTCCGGCGACGGGCGCGAGGGGGAGGGTGCGGGCCCCGGCGGGGTGCGCCGGCCGCCGGCCCGCGGGCTCGGGGACGGGTCAGTGGATGATCCCCGTCCGCAGCGCGACGGCGACCATCCCGGCACGGTCGCCCGTGCCGAGCTTGCGGGCGATGCGGGCGAGGTGGGACTTGACGGTCAGGGCGGACAGGCCCATCGAGACGCCGATGGCCTTGTTGGACTGTCCCTCCGCGACGAGGCGCAGGACCTCGACCTCGCGGCCGGACAGTTCGCGGTAGCCGCCCGGGTGGCTCGGGGCACCCGGGGGGCGGCGGTGCATACGGGCGGCGGCGGCACCGATGGGGGCGGCGCCGGGCCGGGTGGGGAGCCCGATGTTGGTCCGGGTGCCGGTGACCACGTAGCCCTTCACACCGCCCGCGAGGGCGTTGCGCACGGCTCCGATGTCATCGGCGGCGGACAGGGCCAGGCCGTTCGGCCAGCCGGCGGCACGGGTCTCGGAGAGCAGGGTGAGACCGGAGCCGTCGGGCAGGTGGACGTCGGCCACGCAGATGTCGCGAGGGCTGCCGACGCGGGGGCGGGCCTCCGCGATGGACGACGCCTCGATCACGTCGCGGACCCCGAGGGCCCACAGATGGCGGGTGACGGTGGAGCGGACGCGCGGGTCGGCCACGACGACCATGGCCGTCGGCTTGTTCGGGCGGTAGGCGACCAGGCTTGCGGGCTGCTCGAGAAGAACGGACACCTAGGCCTCCTGGGGGAGTGGCGGGACGGGCCGGCTCGGGGAAGAAAGCCGGTGCGCACCGTGCGGATGGTCACTGACTCCTTCGGCACGTCACCCGCCCGGCTTTAGGGAATGATCACGATTTGGTGAGTAACAATTCGGGCAATTCGGACGCACGATCGATCAAGGGATGATCAGAAGCCCACCATCACCGCACGGCTTTGACGCTCCGTTACGACCGCGAACGATCGCGCCCGCCGCCGGGACCCCCCGTCCGGCCGCCCCCGCCCCCCTCCGGACGGCCCCGCGGGGCCGCACGCTACGGGTGGTGCGGACCGCGCCGCTGTGGCAGGGACACCACGCCCGGAGCCCCCTCCGCCGGCCCCAGCGGAGGCAGCCCCGCGATCTGGCACAGCAGCTCGCACCAGGCCGCCAGGTGCGCGGAGGTGTCCGGCACCCCGCCCACCCCCTCCCGGGGCGTCCACGAGGCCCTGATCTCGATCTGCGTCGCCGGACGCCGCTCGCCGAGCCCGCCGAAGTAGTGCGAGCTCGCCATCGTCACGGTCCCGCTCGGCTCCCCGTACGCCAGCCCGCGCGCCTCCAGCGCCCCGGTCAGCCAGGACCAGCACACCTCCGGCAGCAGCGGGTCCGCGGCCATCTCCGGCTCCAGCTCCGCCCGTACCAGCGTCACCAGCCGGAAGGTGCCCTGCCAGGCGTCGTGCCCCGCCGGGTCGTGCAGCAGGATCAGCCGGCCGTCGGCCAGGTCGTCCTCCCCGTCCACGACCGCCGCCTCCAGCGCGTACGCGTACGGGGCCAGACGCTGGGGCGGCTTCGTCGGGTCGATCTCGATCCCGGGCCGCAGCCGCGCCTTCCGCAAGCCGTCGACCGCCCGTCGGAACGGGAGCGGGACCGAGCTCTCCTTCGCGCCGTCCACGCCGTCAGCGCCATCTGAAAATCGTCCCTGAGCCGCAGCCATGCCGGGAAGACTAGGCGGAACGGGCGCCCGTGCGGCGCAGGGACACCCGCCCCGGGTCGGGCACTTCTTCATACGTGCGAAGATTTGCCGCGTGAGCGCCACTACCAGCCCGCAGGGCCAGCCGAGTCAGACGTACGATTCCGCCTTCCTGAAGGCCTGCCGGCGCGAGCCGGTGCCCCACACGCCCGTGTGGTTCATGCGGCAGGCCGGCCGCTCACTGCCCGAGTACCGCAAGGTCCGCGAGGGCACGGCCATGCTGGAGTCCTGCATGCGCCCCGACCTGGTCACCGAGATCACCCTGCAGCCGGTGCGCCGGCACGGCGTGGACGCGGCGATCTTCTTCTCCGACATCGTCGTGCCGCTCAAGGCCATCGGCGTCGACCTCGACATCAAGCCGGGCATCGGCCCGGTCGTCGCCCAGCCCATCCGCCGCCGCGAGGACCTCGCACAGCTGCGCGACCTCACCCCGGAGGACGTCGCGTACGTCACCGAGGCGATCGGCATGCTCACGGGTGAACTCGGCGGCACGCCGTTGATCGGTTTCGCCGGCGCGCCTTTCACCCTCGCGAGCTACCTCGTCGAGGGCGGCCCGTCCAAGAACCACGAGCACACCAAGGCCCTGATGTACGGGGACCCGGAGCTGTGGTCGGCCCTCCTCGACCGCCTCGCGGAGATCACCTCCGCCTTCCTGAAGGTCCAGATCGAGGCCGGCGCCTCCGCGGTCCAGCTCTTCGACTCCTGGGTCGGCGCGCTGTCCCCGGCGGACTACCGCCGCTCGGTGATGCCGGCGTCTGCGAAGGTCCTGGAGTCCGTCGCCTCCTACGGGGTCCCGCGCATCCACTTCGGCGTGGGCACCGGCGAGCTGCTCGGCCTGATGGGCGAGGCCGGCGCGGACGTCGTGGGCGTCGACTACCGGGTCGCGCTGGACGAGGCCGCCCGCCGGGTGGGCCCCGGCAAGGCGCTCCAGGGCAACCTGGACCCGGCCGTCCTCTTCTCCACGACGGAGGCCGTCGAGACCAAGACGGACGAGGTCCTGGCCGCGGCGGCGGGCCTGGAGGGCCACGTCTTCAACCTCGGCCACGGCGTCCTCCCGACGACGGACCCCGACGCCCTGACCCGCCTGGTGGACTACGTCCACACCCGTACGCAGCGCTAGCCGTCGGGGGCGGGGACTGCGCCCGCGGCGTTGCTCCCCACGCCGGCGAGGCTGGAAGATCCAGCCCCGCCGGCGTTTGAGGCGCGGGGTTTGGGGCGGAGCCCCAAGGAACGGAGGAAGGGCGGGTAGGGGACCGCCCCGCAGGGCTACACCCCCGCCGAGCGCACCGCGGAGACCGCCTTGCGGGCCGCGACCAGCACCGGGTCCCATACGGGAGAGAACGGCGGGGCGTAGCCCAGGTCCAGGGAGACGACCTGTTCCACCGTCATCCCGGCCGTCAGGGCCACCGCCGCCACGTCCACCCGCTTCGCGGACCCGGCGCCCCCGACGATCTGGACCCCCAGCAGCCGCCCCGTGCGCCGCTCCGCCAGCATCTTGACCGTCATCTCCGCCGCCCCCGGGTAGTACCCGGCGGTGTTCGTCGAGCGGATCGTGGCCGTCACGAAGCGCAGCCCCGCCGCCAGGGCGTCCTTCTCGCGCAGCCCCGTCCGGGCGATCTCCAGGTCGCAGACCTTGCTGACGGCCGTGCCGACCACGCCCGGGAACGTCGCGTAGCCGCCGCCCGCGTTCGAGCCGATCACCTGGCCGTGCTTGTTGGCGTGCGTGCCGAGCGGAATGTGCCGGGTGCGGCCCGCGACCAGGTCCAGCACCTCCACGCAGTCGCCGCCCGCCCAGACGTCCTCCTGGCCCCGGACCCGCATCGACAGGTCCGTCAGCAGGCCCCCGGACTCCCCGAGCGGAAGCCCCGCCTCGCGGGCCAGGGCCGTACGGGGCTCCACGCCGATGCCGAGCACCACCACGTCCGCCGGGTACTCCTCGCCCGAGGCCGTGGCCACCGCGCGGGCCCGGCCCTCCTCGTCGGCCAGGATCTTCACCACCTCGGCGCCGGAGACCGTCACGATGCCCATGGCGTTCATCGCGCCGTGCACCAGGCCGCCCATGTCCGGGTCCAGCGTGGCCATCGGCTGCGGGCCCCGGTGCAGGACGGTGACCTCGTACCCCCGGTGGACCAGGGCCTCGGCCATCTCCACGCCGATGTAGCCCGCGCCGACCACGACCGCCCGGCGGCCCTCCGTACGCTCCAGGGAGTCCATCAGGCGCTGGCCGTCGTCCAGGGTCTGCACCCCGTGCACCCCGTGCGCGCCGATCCCCGGCAGCTTCGGCCGGACCGGGCGGGCGCCGGTCGCCAGGACCAGCTTGTCCCACTCCGTCCAGGACTCCGCGCCGCTGTCCAGGTCCCGGGCGCGCACCCGGCGGCCCGGCAGGTCCAGCTCCAGCACCTCGGTGCGGGTGCGCAGGTCGATGCCCCGGGCGCGGTGCTCCTCGGGGGTGCGGGCGACCAGGTCGTCCCGCCCGGCGACCTGGCCGCCGATCCAGTACGGGATGCCGCACGCCGAGTACGAGGTGAAGTGCCCCCGCTCGAACGCGACGATCTCCAGCTCCGCCGCGCCCTTGAGCCGCCGCGCCTGCGACGCGGCGGACATCCCCGCCGCGTCGCCGCCGACCACCACCAGTCGTTCCGCCGCCATCGTCCTGCCCGCCCTCCGCGCCGTGCGCCGTCGCCTCCGCTACCGGGGACACGGTACGGCCGGACGGCCCGTCAGTCCTCGCCGTCCCCCGCTCCCGGCGCCGGGGCCGGGACCGGCGCGGGGGACTGGCGGGGCACCGGGGTCCGCCGCAGCCCCGTCTTCGGCTGCGCCGGACGGAACCTGCGCCAGGCCCTGAAACCAACGGCCACCAGGGCGGCGGTGACGGCGAAGGGCAGCACCGCCGCGACCGCGAGCCCCAGCCAGCCGACGAGGCGCACGAACAGCTCCCAGCCGCCGGCCAGGGCATCGCCCAGGCCCGGCCCCTCGTCCTTCTTCTTCTCCTTCTCGACCGGGGCCGGAGCGGGCTGCGAGACCGACAGCGTGATCGTGCCCATCGAGGTCTGGTCCTTCAGCGCGTTCTGCTGGGCCAGCAGGGACTCCAGGTCGGACTGGCGCCGGCTCAGCTCGCTCTCCAGCATGACCACGTCACCGAGCGCGGAGGCCTTCTCCATCATCTCCCGCACCCGCGCCACGCTGGCCTGCTGCGACTTCACCCGGCTGTCGACGTCGGCGACCTTCTCGGTGACGTCCTGCGCCTCCACCTTCCGGCTCAGCAGCTTCCCGCCGCCCTCCAGGGAGGCGATCACCGTGTCGAACCGGTCCCCGGGCACCCGCAGGGTCAGCGTGGAGGTGATCCGCCCGTCGCCACCGCGGTCGGTGGTCTCGGCGCCCACGTAGCCGCCCGCGCCCTCGGCCGCCGTCCGGGCCGCGGCGATGGCCTTCTGCGGCTCGGCCGTCTCGATCCCCAGCTTCCCCGTACGGATGACGTTCGGCCGGACGGGAACCTGCGCCTGGCCCTTGGCGTCCGCCGCCGGGGGAGCGGCGGCCCCGGCCCCCGGTTTGCCCTGCGCGGCCTCCCGGGGGGCGGCCGCGGCCGCACCGTCGGAGGCGGTCCTCCCGCCGTCGGCGCTGCAGCCGGTGAGCGCGAGGCCTCCGGCCAGGGCCAGGCCGGCCAGGGCGGCCGCCGCGCGGTGCTGTCCGCTGAGCGTGTGCATCGTCAAGTCCCCCCGGGGGTTCGGCAGATGTCACCGTTTCGACGTACGCGCGGCCGCGCCGGGTTTCGCCCTCCGGATCCCGACCCGGTTCCGATGCGGTCACGTTCGGGCCTCGCCGGGCGGTCTGAGACGATGGAGCCATGCACGAAGCGGACACGCGTACGAACGGGACGGGCCGGCCGGGGCCGTCCCGTCATGTCGTCGTCATCGGCGGCGGCATCGCGGGCCTCGCGGCCGCCCACCGGCTCCTCGCCGACGGCGTCCGCGTCACCCTCCTGGAGGCCGGCCCGCGCCTCGGCGGCAAACTGCACGCCGGCGAGCTCGCCGGCCTCCCCGTCGACCTCGGCGCCGAGTCCGTCCTCGCCCGCCGCCCCGAGGCCCTGGACCTCGCCCGGGCCGTCGGCCTCGGCGACGACCTCCAGCCCCCGGCGACCGCCACCGCCCGGCTCTGGACCCGCGGAGCCCTGCGCGACATGCCCCGCGGCCACGTCATGGGCGTCCCCGGCGACCCGGCCGCCCTCGCCGCCTCCGGCGTGCTGTCCGCCGAGGGCCTCGCCCGCATCGCCGCCGACACCGCGCTGCCGCCCACCGAGGTCGGCGAGGACGTCGCCGTCGGTGAGTACGTCGCCGCCCGGATGGGCCGCGAGGTCGTGGACCGGCTCGTCGAACCGCTGCTCGGCGGGGTCTACGCCGGCGACGCCTACCGCATCTCGATGCGCGCCGCCGTCCCCGCCCTGTTCGACGCCGTCCGCACCCACCCCACGCTGACCGAAGCGGTCCGGGCCCTCCAGCAGGGGGCCGCCGCCCGCGCGGCCGCCGAGCGGACCACCGTCACCGGCGCGGCCGCGACGGGGGCCTTCTTCGCCGGGATCGCCGGCGGCATCGGCCGGCTCCCGCTCGCCGTCGCCGACGCCTGCCGGGCCGCCGGGGCCCGCATCCTGACCGGCACCCCGGCGCGCGGCCTGGCCCGCACGCCCCAGGGCTGGCGGATCACCACCGACGGCGAAGCCCTCGACGCCGACGGCGTGGTCCTCGCCACCCCGGCGGCCCCGGCCGCCCGGCTGCTCGACGCCCTCGCCCCCACGGCCGCCGCCGGGCTGCGCGAGGTGGAGTACGCCTCCATGGCCCTGGTCACGATGGCCTTCCGCCGCGCCGACCTGCCCCCGGCCATCGCCGACGGCACCGCCAGCGGATTCCTCGTCCCGCCCGTCGACGGCCGCACGATCAAGGCGTCCACCTTCTCCGGCAACAAGTGGGCCTGGTCCGGCGCCGATCCGGAGCTCCTCCCGCTGCGCACCTCCGTCGGCCGCCACGGCGACGAGGGCGACCTGAAGCGCGACGACTCCGAGCTCGTGGACGTCTCCCTGGCCGACCTCCGCGAGGCCGTCGGGCTCACCGCCCGGCCGGTGGCCTCCACCGTCACCCGCTGGGACGGCGGACTGCCCCAGTACCCCGTCGGCCACCTCGCCCGTGCCGCCCGGGTCCGCGCCGCCGTGGCCGCACTGCCCGGCCTCGCGGTCTGCGGCGCCCTCTACGACGGGGTCGGTATCCCGGCCTGCATCGCCAGCGCCGCGAAGGCCGTCGAGGCGGTCACCGCCTCCATGGCCACCCCTGGCACCGAGCACTGATCAGCACACGGGACAATGGACACATGACTGCACCAGAGAAGATTCCCAACGCGGGGAAGAAGGCGAAGGACCTCAACGAGGTCATCCGCTACACCCTGTGGTCCGTCTTCAAGCTGAAGGACGTCCTGCCGGAGGACCGCAGCGGCTACGCCGACGAGGTCCAGGAGCTGTTCGACCAGCTCGCCGCCAAGGACATCACCGTCCGCGGCACCTACGACGTCTCCGGCCTGCGCGCCGACGCGGACATCATGATCTGGTGGCACGCCGAGACCTCGGACGAGCTGCAGACCGCCTACAACCTGTTCCGCCGCACCCGACTGGGCCGCGCGCTGGAGCCGGTGTGGTCGAACATGGCGCTGCACCGCCCCGCCGAGTTCAACAAGTCGCACATCCCGGCCTTCCTGGCCGACGAGGTCGCCCGCGACTACGTCAGCGTCTACCCGTTCGTGCGCTCGTACGACTGGTACCTGCTGCCCGACGAGGACCGCCGCCGCATGCTCGCCGACCACGGCAAGATGGCCCGCGGCTACCCGGACGTGCGCGCCAACACCGTCGCCTCCTTCTCCCTGGGCGACTACGAGTGGCTGCTGGCCTTCGAGGCCGACGAGCTCTACCGCATCGTCGACCTCATGCGTCACCTGCGTGCCTCCGAGGCCCGGATGCACGTCCGTGAAGAGGTGCCCTTCTACACCGGGCGCCGCAAGTCCGTCGCCGATCTGGTGGCCGGGCTCGCCTGATACCTCCCCTGGGGGGAAGGACCGGAGGACGACCGCGCTCTCGCCGAGGAGCGGCCTCCGGTGGATCGGGAGGCCATGCCCCCGAAACGACGCAGCCGGAGATCCCGCCCGGAAGTTCAGACGAGCGGCGGCAGCAGCGCCCTGGGAGCGCTGGCTGCACCCTCGTCCAGTGTCACCGGTGCGGGCTCCGGATGCGGCGCACAGCTCACGCGCCACCCCGGGGTGGCTCCCGTCAGCAGGTACCGCTCCACATGCCGGTCCACGCACGCGTTGCGTCCGCCGGCCACCCCGTGGCTGCCCGCCGCCCGCTCCGTCACCAGCGCGGACCCGGCGCCGAGCCGCCGTTGCAGCTCCAGCGCGCCCCGGTAGGGCGTCGCGCCGTCCCGCTCCGCCGCCACGACCAGGGTGCCGGGGAGCCGCCCGGCCGGGAACGCCCCGACCTCCACGGGCCGCTGCCGCTCGCGCACCGGCCACTGCGCGCACGGCAGGTTGAGGAAGGCGTTGGCCCAGGTCTCGAAGGGGGCGCGGCGGGCCAGTCCGCTGTTGTCGCGGTCCCAGGTCTCCCAGTCGGCGGGCCAGGGCGCGTCGTTGCACAGCACCGCCGTGTAGACGGCCGTCGCGTTGGCCGCCTGCGGCGCCAGCCGCGGATCGCGGGCCGCCTGGCGCACCAGCGGGTCCGGGTCCCCGCGCAGGTACGCGGCGAGGGCCCCGGCCCGCTCCGGCCACACGTCGTCGTAGTACGCCGCCTGGAGGTAGGCCGCCTGGAGTTCGCCCGTACCGACGAGGCCGCCGGCGGGGGTGCGGGCCACGGCCGCGCGGACCCGCTCGTAACTCTCCTGTACCGCCCGCGCGGTGGCGCCCAGCCCGTACGCGTCGTCGTGACGGGCAGCCCAGGCGCGGAAGTCGGCCCAGCGGCGCTCGAAGGCCGCGGCCTGGCCGAGGTTGCCGAGGTACCAGATCCGGCGCGGGTCCGGGTCCACCGCCGAGTCGAACACCATGCGGCGCACCCGGTCCGGGTGGCGGGTGGCGTACACCGCGCCGAGGTAGGTGCCGTACGAGGCCCCGAAGAAGGTCAGCCGGCGCTCGCCGAGGGCGGCGCGCAGCACGTCGAGGTCGCGGGCGTTGTTCAGGGTCGTGTAGTGCGCGAGGGCGGCGCCGGCGTGCCGCGCGCAGCCCTCGGCGTAGGCCCGCGCGGCCGCCCGCCGCTCCCGCTTGTACGCGGCGGAGGGCTCGGCCGGCACCTGGGTGGGCCCCTGCGGCCGTTCGGCGGGGTCCTGGCAGGTCAGCGGGGCGGAGGGGTCCACTCCGCGCGGGGCGTAGCCGACCAGGTCGTAGGCGGCGGCGACGCGGGCCCAGGCGGGGCGGTCGGCGAGGAGCGGGAAGTACGTCCCGGAGGCCCCCGGCCCGCCGGGGTTGAACACCAGCGCACCCTGCCGGACGGCGCCCCCGAGGCCGGAGGCGGGGATCCGGCTGACCGTGAGGGAGAGCTGCGGTCCGTCGGGGCGGGCGTAGTCGAGCGGGACCCGCAGGGTGGCGCACCGCACGGGCTCCGGCAGCTCCTCGGCGGCGGGGCACGGCAGGAACTCCAGCGCCCGTACGCCCTCCACGGCGGCGGGCCGGGGCATGGGACGCGTCACGGGCCGGCCCCCCTGGGTGGGGCGGGTGCCCTGTCCCGGGCGGGTGCCTTGCCCCGGGCTGGTGCCCTGCGCCGGGGTCCCGGCCGCACCGGTGACCGGCCGCAGGGCGGCGGCCGCGGCGGCGCGGCGGGCGACCAGTTCGGCCCCGGCGTCCTCGGCGGCGACCCGGTCGGCCGCCGGACCGGGACCGCTCGCGCGGGCCGGGGCGGCGGGGGCGCACAGGGTGAGGCAGAGGACCGCCGAGGCGGCTCCGTAGCGCGCGAGCGTCGTCCGCATGGCGACCCCTTCGTTTCATCGTCCTGTCCGATGAGATGCCGACGGGTCGCCGCTGTACAGGTCCGGCACCGGGTGTCGGACCCGGTACGCCCGGTTGGCGCCACAACGGGGCACCGAGTGGCGGAATCGCCCGGCGCCGCCTCCGCGGCGTTCGGGCAGGTCAGGTACTGCTGGAGCAGCTGGAACCGGACGAACTGCTGCAACTCGAACCGCTGGAACAGCTGGACCCGCTCGATCCCCCTGAACAGCTCGAACCACTCGAACAGCTGGAGGACCCGCCGCAGCTCGACCCACCCGAACAGCTGGAACCGGAACCGCCGCAGCCGGACCCGCCGCCGCAGCCCCCGGAGGAGCCGCCGCTGTCGCCGGACGCGCACCACAGCACGGGCACCAGCTCGGCGGACGAGGAGTCGGAGGAACCGCAGGAGTGCGAGGAGTGCGAGGAGCGCGTGGTCCGCCCGCCGCCCGCCCGCCCCCGGGCCTGCGCCGCGGCCAGCCGGGTGCCGCGCGCCGCAGGCACAAGCTGCGCCCGCAGCCCCGGATCCCGCAGCCCCCGCAGCCCGAACAGCGCCGTCCGCACGGCCGGGGTCTGGTCGGCGGCGTACCGGACCCGGGCCCGCGCCAGCGCCGCCCGCCCGGCCGCGGTCACCCGGCCCCGGGCCCGCCGGGCGCAGACCGCGCCGACCACGATGCCGCCCGCCAACACCGGCAGCACCTTGAGCACGAACGGCACCTGCGACTCCCGCGTCAGCGCCATGGCCACGAACGTCACCGGCAGCGACACCGGTACCAGCACCGCGCACACCACCGTCTGCACCAGCGCCCACCGCCGCAGGCCCCGCCCCGCGCCGGGCGCGGCGATCATCCCGCGCGCGGCCAGGGCGTCCCCGGTCTCCTGCACGGCCGGGTCCAGCATGGCGGCGTACCGCACCTGGTAGAGCCACCCGGACGGGGCCGCCCGCAGGGCCGCGAGCACGGCCCGTTCGGCGGGGTCCGCACCGCTCGCCCGCCGCCCCTCGTGGACGATGCCCGGGCCGCCCGCCACCAGCCGGCCGTCGCCGAGCAGCGCGACGAGCGCGGCGTCCACGACCGTCCCGGGCCCGCCCGCCAGGAACGCGGCCTCGGACAGGTCGTGCACCTCCGGCGTCCCGGACCGCCGCCCCCGCCGCAGCCCGAGCAGCAGCCCGAGGCTCGACGAGACGACGGCGGCCCACACCACCACGGCCAGTACGTTCATCGTCCCCACCCCATCAGCGCACGCGCCCAGCGCACGATCCCCCGGGACGGCCGGGCCCCGGCCCGCTCCCGCCACCAGGCGGTGAGCCGGCGGCGCGCGGCCGGGTCGTCCGGCAGGTCCCGGATCAGCAGGTGCTCCGCGAAGTCCAGCGCGTCGCGCCGGTACCCGCCCGTCATGGGCCGGCGCCGCGCGTACGCCAGGAACGCCGTCCGGTAGGGCTCCGGACCGCCCAGGATCCCGGGCAGTTCGGGCGCGACCTTCGCCACCACGGAGGCCCGCTTGGCGGCCAGCGCCCGGGCCTGGACGCCCACCCGCCGCCGGTCGAACCCCTCGGGCACCGGCGTCCCGGCGACCAGCGCCGACAGCAGCGCGGCCTGGGCGAGCCCCACCCGCGTGCGCGCGGCCTCGCCGGCGATCCCGGCGGCACCCTCCCGCACGTCCACGGGCTCCCGCACGTCCACGGCCTCCCGTACGACCAAGGCCTCCCGTACCGCCGGCTCGCCCCCGGCCGCCACCACCGTGCGGATCCGCTCCAGTTCCCCGGCCAGCTCCTCCCCCTCGGGGAAGTCGTCGTCCCGCTCCAGCAGCACCCCCGGGGGGTCCACCCGCTCGCGCAGCCGCGCCAGCACGTCGAGCACCACGGGCGGCACCGGGTGGGCGTGGGTGTCGTGCCACACGCCCTCGCGCTCCACCCCGCCGGCCACGTGCACGTACGCCAGCGCCTCCAGCGGGACCGCGTCGAGCACGGCGGCGGGGTCCTCGCCCCGGTTGACCCGGTTGGTGTGCAGGTTCGCCACGTCGATCAGCAGCCGTACGCCGGTCCGTTCGACGAGCTCGGTCAGGAACTGCCCCTCGGTCAGCTCCTCCCCGGGCCACGACACCAGCGCGGCGATGTTCTCCAGCGCCAGCGGCACCGGCAGGGCGTCCTGGGCGATCCGCACGTTCTCGCACAGCACGTCGAGGGCGTCCCGGGTCCGCGGCACCGGCAGCAGGTGCCCGGCCTCCAGCGCGGGCGAGGAGGTCCGTACGAAGGCGATGTGCTCGGTGACCAGGGGCGCCCCCAGCGCCACGGCCCGCTCGCCGAGCGCGGCCAGCTTCCCCGCGTCGGGCCGGTCGGCGCCCCCGATGCCGAGCGAGACCCCGTGCGGCACCACCCGTACGCCCCGCTCCCGCAACCGCAGCAGGGATGCGGGCAGGTGGCCCGGGCAGACGTTCTCGGCCACCACCTCGACCCAGTCCAGCCCCTCCAGCCGCTCGACCGCACCGGCGATCTCCGGCCTCCACCCGATGCCCACCCCCAGGCGTGCCATGGGCTTCATGTCCCCCTCGCCCCCTCTCAAGGACTCCGTGCCGATGTGATGGCCCGGACGCGAACGGGCCAACCACCGGGAGGGGACGTTCAGAGCAACATTTGAGGTTCCTGCCGGAAGGTCTCATTACGGCACCGCTTCCGCACCGCCCCCGCCGCCCCGGCGCCGCCGGCCCGGCGGATTCCCCTACCGGTACCAGTCGCCGGCCGCCGGGAGGGCCCGCCGCAGGTAGTCCTCCACCCCGCCCGCCGCCCAGGAGCGCCCGTCGCTCTCGTGGTCCCAGACGAAGACGTCGGGCCGCTCCGGCGTCCGCACGACACCGAACAGGTCCCCTCCGCCGTTGTCGCCGAAGAACATCAGCGGCTCGAAGGGCATGTACAGCGCGGCGAATCCCGGCGTACCGCGCAGCTCCGCGTTGTCCCGGGCGATCCGCCGGGCGCTCCAGACGACATCGGTGGCGTACCGCCCGACCACCCCGTCGCAGACCCGCAACAGCTCGCGGAGCTCCGCCGGCAGCGGCTGCCCGAGCACCCGCTCGACCTCGGCGAGATCCGCCTCGTCCGCCGGCCCGGCGAGCTCCGCCTCCGGGAGCAGCCCGAGGACCAGCTCCCGCCAGTTCACAGCCGGGCCCGCAGGGCCGGGTGGTCCGCCACGACCGTGCAGCTGCCCGGGGCGATCTCCGTGAAGCCCGCGTCGCGGACCACCGGCAGGCCGCTGCCGGACAGGTGCGCCCAGCGGTCGACGGGGGCGGTGCGCACGGCCAGGTGGAAGCCCGAGGCCTGCCACAGGGCGCGCTCCGCCGCCGTCAGCTCCCACCAGGCCAGCTGCGCCGCGTGGCCCGCCTGGGCCATCGCCTTGCCGGCCGACATGTCGAGGTCCGGGTTCAGCCACAGCACCGGCACGCCCGGCTCCGGCGCGGCCGCCGGCTCCGGGTCGTCCAGGTCGGTGCCCGACACCTGGAGCTTGGCCAGCTCCTTGGGCCAGCCGTCCAGGGGGACCGGGGGGAAGACCCGTACCTCCGACGCGGCGCCCCGGACCGTGATGCCCGGCAGCGTGGCCGCCTTGCGCCACTCCGCGCCGCGCGCCCTGCGCACCACCTTGCGGATGCGGGCGTCCTGCCAGTCGCGCACCGCCCGCGCCCACTCGCCGTCGCCGTGCGCGCGCTCGTCCGTGAGGAGGACCAGCACCGCCCGGGCCGCCGTCTGCAGCGCGTCCGTCCGCGCCGGCGGCTCGGTCTTCTCGATCCGTACGACCAGCGGCAGCACGAACTGCGGGGCCTCGTCGCGCAGTACGTGGTCCTTCCGGAAGGGGCTGTCCGCCCCCACCGCGGGTACCTCTGGGGTCTGGTTCGTGTGCTGGCTGCTCATCCCGCCAAGGATGCCAGGGTCCGCCTTGAGGAGGATGCCCCGGGTGGCCGGCGCGGGTGAGGATCGGGTCCATGAAGAGCGACCTTTTCGCCGGTGAGAACCTGGCCCAGCCCGCCACCGCCCCCGGGATGACCCTGCAGAACGCCAAGTCCGTCAAATACGCCGTCAACGGCGAGATGCTCGCCCGGCAGGGTTCCATGGTCGCCTTCCGCGGCAACCTCCAGTTCGAGCGCAAGGGCCAGGGCATAGGCGGCATGCTCAAGCGGGCCGTCACCGGCGAGGGGCTGGCGCTGATGTCCGTCCGCGGCCAGGGCGAGGCCTGGTTCGCCCACCAGGCGGGCAACTGCTTCATCATCGACTTCGAGCCCGGCGACGCCCTCACCATCAACGGGCGCAACGTGCTGTGCTTCGACGCGACGCTCTCGTACGAGATCAAGATGGTCAAGGGCGCCGGGATGACCGGCGGCGGCCTCTTCAACAGCCTCTTCACCGGCACGGGCAGGCTCGCCGTCGTCTGCGACGGCAACCCGATCATCATCCCGGTCACCGCGCAGTCGCCGGTCTACGTGGACACGGACGCGGTCGTCGGCTGGAGCGCCCAGCTGGAGACGGGCCTGCACCGTTCCCAGTCCGTCGGCTCGATGATCCGCGGCGGCTCCGGCGAGGCCGTCCAGCTGATGCTGCGCGGCGAGGGCTTCGTCATCGTCCGGCCCAGCGAGCTCACCGAGACGGCGGCGGCGCACTGAGGCTCACCGGAGTGGGCCGCCGCTACGGCAGGCGGCGGCCCTGGGTACTGCGCGGGGTCGGCGTGGAGCTGCCGCCCGGCGCCCTCGTCCGTATCGAGGGCGGCAACGGCGGCGGGAAGTCCACCCTGTTGCGGCTCGTCGCGGGTATCGACACCCCGACCGAGGGACGGATCGGCGGCCGGCCGTCCCGCACCGCGTACGTGCCCGAGCGCTTTCCCGCCGCCCTGCCGCTGACCGCCGAGGCCTACCTCATCCACCTCGGCCGGGTGCACGGTCTGGGCGGCGCCGAGGCGGCCCGGCGGGCGGCCGACGGGCTGGAGCGGTTCGGCGCCGCGCGCTTCGCCCGCACCCCGATGGCCGAACTGTCCAAGGGGACCAGCCAGAAGGTGGCCGTCGCCCAGGCGCTGCTCGCCGATCCGGGGCTGCTCGTCCTCGACGAGGCCTGGACCGGCCTGGACGCGTCCGCCCGCGCGGAGCTGGACCGCGCCGTCGCCGAACGCACCGCGGCCGGGGCGACGGTGGTCTTCGTCGACCACGACCCCGCCCGTCTGTCGGGCCTGCCCGACGCCCGCTACCGGCTCCACGGCGCAGCCCTGGAGCCCGCGCCCGGGTCCCCGGCGCCCGGGCCCGTGCCGGTCCCGGGGCGCACCTTGCGGATCCACGCGGTCGGGCCGCCCGGCGGCGTCCCGCCGGAGGGGGCGGTGGCCGCTCCCGGCGGGGGCGTCTGGCTGACCGTCGGGGCCGGGCGCTCCGACGCGGTCCTGCGCGCGCTGCTCACCGCCCGGCCGTCCTGGCACATCCGCTCCGTGGAGGAACTCCCGTGAACGCCCTGCTCCGCTACCAGGGCGCCCTGCTCCTGCGCTCCCAGGGCTGGCTCGCCCCGTTCGCCGTGTACGCCGTCTTCATGGGCGTCGGCATCCAGCCCGGCGACCGCACGCCGGACTCCCTCGGCTACGCCGCCGCCGGGCTGGTCCCGCTGGCGGCCTGGCTGGTCCGCGTCTGCGTCACGGCCGAGCCCCCGGCGGCCCGGGCCTGCACCGCCGCCGCGGCCGGCCCGGCCCGGGCGCACGCCGCGGCCCTGCTGACCGGCCTGGGCGGGACCCTGCTCACCGGGCTCCTCGCCGCGGCCTACACCCTGCTGGTCGGGGACCCCGCCGGACACGGCCCCGGCCGGGCCGCCCTCACCGGCGCGGTGGCGGTGGCGGCGTGCGCGCTGACGGGGACGGCCGTGGGCGCGGTGTGCGGCCCGCCGCTGGTGGCGGGGCGGGGCTTGGCCGTCCTCGGGGCGGGCCTCGGCTCGCTGCTGGCCTGGGTCGCGCCCTTCTCCCCGGCCCGCGGCGCGGTGTCCGCGCTGATCGGCGCCGCCCGCGCCGGCGCCCCCGAACCGGCGCTCCCGCTCGGCGCGGCGGCGGGGGCGCTGCTGCTGGCCGGAGCGGCGGGCGCGGCGGCGGCCCTGGCGGCCGCGCGCCGGGGCTGAGTAGGCTCGTCCGCATGGACCAGCCGCAGGACCACGAGACCGGCGCCTCCTCCCGCCCCGCCCCCGGGCCGCCGTACGCGGACTGCGTGGAGTGCGGCAGGCCCACGGAGTACGGGGCGGCGACCCCGGGCGCGGTCCGGTGCCCGCTGTGCGAGTGGCAGGAGGCCCAGCGCACGGCCTGCTCCGGCTGAGCCCGCCCCGACCGCCGCCTCCCAGCGGTGACGAAACGTTACTTCCCCATCAGCTCCGACACCTTCACGAACCGGTACCCCCGCTTGCGCAGCTCCGGCACGATCTTCTCCACGGCCTGCTCGGTGACCGGCGCCGCGCTGTGCGTGCAGTGCATGACCACCACCGACCCGGGCTTCACCCCGGCCAGCACCTGTTCCGCCACGGCGTCGGGGTCCTTGGCGAAGGCGTCCCCGCTGACCACGTCCCACTGCACGGCGGTCACCTTGGCGGGGCCCAGGGCGCGCAGCGCCTGGTCGTCGTAACAGCCGCCGGGGAAGCGGAAGTACGGCACGGTGTTGACCGCCCCGGCCTTCCTGAAGGCGGCGAAGGCCCGGTCGACGTCCGCCCGGGCGGCGGGCGCGTCGAGCGCGGGCAGCCCGTAGCACGGGGTCTTGAACGCGTGGTGGCTGTAGGAGTGGTTGGCGATCTCGAAGTTCGGGTCGGTGCCGATCGACTTCGCCTGGTCCGGGTACTCCTCCGCCCAGCGGCCGGTCATGAAGACGGTGGACGGTACCTTCAGCCGGCGCAGGGCCGTGATCAGCTCGGGGTTGTCGAAGCGTTCTCCCGAGGCGGCGCGCGGACCCTGGTCGGAGGTCATGTCGGCGTCGAAGGTCAGGGCGACGGTCTTCTCGGTCCGCTGCCGAGCGCGTTCGAAGACCGGGGTCAGGCCGCCCGGCCCGGGCGCCAGCGTCGGCACCAGGGCGGGCGCGCCGGCCTGCGGGGAGGCGGAGGGGGAGGCGGGGGCGGACGGGGCGGACGCGGTGGCGGGGCCGGAGGCCGCAGGGGTGCCCATACGGGCCCGGCCCGCACCCTGGGGGGTGCCGGCGCCGGCGCCGCATCCCGTGAGGAAGGCGCCGAGCACGGCCACGGCGGCCACTTTGCGTACAGAAAGGGTCACGTACGCAAAATATATGACTATCCGTCCATCAGTCGGGCACGGCACGCCTCGACGTCGAACCGGGCCGGCGGGTACCGCGGGTCCAGCTCCTCCAGGTGCTCCAGCAGCAGCCTGCTGACCGCCCAGTTCCGGTACCACTTGCGGTCCGCGGGCACCACGTACCAGGGCGCGGCCCGCGTGGAGCACCGCTCCAGGACCCGCTCGTACGCCTCCCGGTACGCCGGCCACAGCCGCCGCTCCTCGATGTCGGCCGGATCGAACTTCCAGTGCTTGTCCGGCCGGTCGAGCCGTCGCAGCAGCCGCTCGCGCTGCTCCTCGAAGCCGATGTGGAGAAGGACCTTCACCACCGTCACGCCGTCCTCGGCCAGGGCGTGCTCGAACGCGTTGATCTCCCCGTACCGGTGCTCCAGGACCTCGGGCGGCGCCAGCGCGTGGACGCGGGCGATCAGTACGTCCTCGTAGTGCGAACGGTCGAAGACGCCGATCTCCCCCGGCCGGGGCACGGCCTTGCCGACCCGCCACAGGAAGGGGTGCTCCCTCTCCTCGGGGGTGGGCGCCTTGAAGGCGGTGAGGCGGCAGCCCGCGGGGTTGAACTGGCCGATGACGTGCTTCACCGTGCCGCCCTTGCCGGAGGTGTCCATGCCCTGGAGCACGAGCAGCAGCCGGCGGCGGTCCCCGGCGGTGCCGGCGGCGTACAGCCGTTCCTGGAGGTCCGCGAGCGGACCGGCCAGGCCGGCCGTGGCGGCCCGCCCGGCGGCCTTGTCCGCGGGGCCCGCGGGGATGGCGGAGGAGGAGTACGCCCCCAGGTCGACCCGGCCTCCGTGCCGGGCCCCGGTACGGACCCGCAGCAGCTCCCGCAGCGGGGTCCCGGCCCCGCCCCGGTGTCCCTTCCCGTCGGCCACGGCGTCAGCGCCAGGGTCCGGTGACCGCGAACGTGGTCCCGGGCGTGTACGCGTTGACGTACATCGTCCGCGCGTCGGGGGAGAAGGTGACCCCCGCGAACTCCCCCCAGGCCGGGGCCCCGGGCGCGCCGATGTCCTGGGCGTTGCGCGCCACCGGGTAGACCTCCCCGGCCGGGGTCACGCCGAAGACGTACTGCTCCCCGCCGCCGTCCTCGCACACCATCAGCGCGCCGTCGGGGGCCAGGCAGATGTTGTCGGGGGAGTCCCCCGGAAGGCTGATGTCGGCCGCCGGGCCGAAGCGCACCTCCAGCCGGAGCCGGGCGCGCCGGGGGTCGTAGGACCACACCTGCCCGTGGTGGTCGGCGGCGGCGCCCTCGGAACCGCGGGCGTAGCTGGAGACGAAGTGGACCACCGTCCCGCCCCAGTAGCAGCCCTCCAGTTTCTGCGCGTGCGTGATGCCGCCCGGCCCGAAGTCCTGGAAGCGGATCGGGGTCCCGGCCGCCGAGGGGTCCGGTACGGGGACCCACTCCACCGGGAACTCCGCCCCCGGCCGGTCCACCACCGACAGGTCGGGCACGCCGGGCACGCGCAGCGCCTCCAGCGTGCCGCCGGCCCGGAGGGAGCCGGGGCCGCCGAGGGGGCGTGCGGGCAGGAAGCGGTAGAAGAGGCCGAAGGGCCTGACGAAGGCGTCCTCGGTCTCGTAGACCACACCCCGGTACGGGTCCACGGCGACGGCCTCGTGGGCGAAGCGGCCCATCGCGGTCAGCGGGACGGCGCCGAGCCGGTGCGGGTCGGCGGGGTCGACCTCGAAGACGTGGCCGTGGTCGCGGGCGTACCCGGAGGCGCCGGCCCGGTCCTCGGTCTCCTCGCAGCTCAGCCAGGTGTTCCAGGGGGTGCGGCCGCCCGCGCAGTTCACGGCGGTCCCGGCCAGCGCGACCCGCTCGGCGGCGACCCGGCCGCCGGGGTCCAGCTCCAGCACGGTGCAGCCGCCGAGGGCCCCCGGGTCGTACGTGAGGCCGTCCACGGCGGGGACGCGCAGCGCGGCGTCGGCCCGGTTCTCGTGGTTGCGCACCAGGCGGACCCGCCCGCCGCCCGCGCCGAAGGCGGCCATGCCGTCGCAGTGGGACGGCACCGTGCCCTCCCCGGAGCGCAGCGGGTCCCCGGCGCGCGAGAGCACCCGGTACGAGAAGCCGGCCGGCAGGTCGAGCAGCCCGGCGGGATCGGGCAGCAGCGGCCCGTACCCCCGGGCGGAGGCCCGGGCGCGGCCCGGGGTGAAGAGCGGGGCGAGGGAGCCGGTGAAGGCGACCGCGCCGGCCGCGAGCAGGCTGCGTCGGGTGACGGACATCGGCAACTCCCCGGTGGACGGCTGGAGAAGTGACCGGCCCGTGGTACCACGGCGGGCCCCCGCCGCCCCGGCGGCGCGTGTGCGCGTCGGGGCCCGTCACCCCACCGGGCCCCGGCGCGGTGTGCGCGCGGGGGCCCGGTGACGGTGACGGCGGAGGGGGGATCAGACGAGCTCGGCGCTCAGTGTGATCGTCGTACCGGCCAGGGCCTGGCTGACCGGGCAGTTCTTCTTCGCGTCCTCGGCGGCCGCGGCGAAGCCCTCGGCGTCCAGGCCCGGGACCTCGGCGCGCACGGTGAGGTGGATTCCGGTGATGCCCTCACCGGGCTGGAAGGTGACGTCGGCCTTGGTCTCCACGCGGGTGGGCGGGGTGCCCGCACCGTCGAGGCCGTGCGAGAGCGCCATCGAGTAGCAGCTGGAGTGCGCGGCGGCGATCAGCTCCTCGGGGCTGGTCTTGCCGTTGGCGGCCTCGGCGCGCGAGGGCCAGGAGACCTCGAACGAGCCCCGGCCCGAGGAGTCGAGGGTGACGGTGCCGGCGCCCTTGAGCAGGTTGCCTTCCCACTCGGTGTGCGCGGTACGGGTGGTGGCCATGGCGGGTCCCTTCATCGGCGGATACGGCCGGGCCGCGAAAGCGTCCCGGCCGTCCCCAACCTACTGGGACACCAGGGGTTTTGCGTCGCGGGCGAGCGCGGTGAGCCGCGATATGGCTCGGAAGTACTTCTTCCGGTAGCCGCCGTTCAGCATCTCCTCACTGAACAGCCGGTCGAAGGGCACCCCGGAGGCCAGCACCGGCACCTCCCGGTCGTACAGCCGGTCGGCCAGGACGACCAGGCGCAGCGCGGTGGACTGGTCCGGCACCGGGACGACGTCGGTCAGGCAGACCGCGGTGATCCCGTCCGTGAGCGCGCCGTAGCGGCTCGGGTGCACCTTGGCCAGGTGTTCCAGCAGGCCCGGGAAGTCGTCGAGGCTCGCGCCGGGGGTCGCGTAGGCGGCCTTGGCGACCTGCTCGTCCGAGAACGGCGCCGGGGCCTCGGGCAGGCCGCGGTGGCGGTAGTCCTGGCCGTCGATGCGCAGCGGCCGGAAGTGCGCGGACAGCCCCTGGATCTCGCGCAGGAAGTCGGCGGCGGCGAAGCGGCCCTCGCCGAGCTTGCCGGGCAGCGTGTTGGAGGTGGCGGCCAGCGCCACACCCTGCTCGACCAGGCGGCTGAGCAGCGAGGACACCAGTACGGTGTCGCCCGGGTCGTCCAGCTCGAACTCGTCGATGCACAGCAGGCGGTGTCCGCCGAGGGTCTGCACGGTCTGCTGGAAGCCGAGCGCGCCGACCAGGTTGGTGAGCTCCACGAAGGTGCCGAAGGCCTTGAGCGCGGGCTCGGCCGGGGTGGCGTGCCACAGGGAGGCCAGCAGGTGGGTCTTGCCGACGCCGTAGCCGCCGTCGAGGTAGACCCCGCGCGGGCCCGCGGCGGGGGCGGGCGCCTTCTTCTGGAACCACTTGCGCTTGCCGGCGCCGCTGGCGTGGGCCCCGCCGAGGCCGGCGGCGAAGCCGCTGAGCACGGTGACGGCCTCGGTCTGGCTCGGCTGGGCCGGGTCCGGGTCGTAGGTGTCGAAGCGCACCGAGTCGAAGCGCGGCGGCGGGACCATCTCGGCCACCAGCCGTTCGGCGGGTACGCGCGGCTCGCGGGCGCACAGGGCCAGCGGACCCGCGTCGGCTATCGGGGGCTGCCCGGAGGCAGGGCCGGAGGTGGAGAGTGATGTTGACACAGCTCTCAACTCTACGGGGCGTGTCACACTGCACCGATGCGACGCCTGTTCCCTGTGACCGATCAGACATCCGCCCCCTCGGGGGCCGCGGCCGACCGAGAGTGGTCGCTGGACGAGCTGGCGGAGGCCTACGCCTACCCCGACCTGGCCCCCGGCGCGCACTGGCTGCGGGCGAACATGGTCTCGACCCTGGACGGGGCCGCCCAGCACGACGGGCGCTCGCAGCCCATCTCCGGCGAGACCGACATGCGGATCTTCGGTACCCTGCGGGCCCTGGCGGACGTGGTCGTCGCCGGCGCGGAAACGGTTCGCCAGGAGGGCTACCGCCCGGCCCGGGCCCGCGAGGCCTTCGCGGCCCGGCGCGAGGCCGCCGGCCAGGGCCCCGCCCCGGCCATCGCGGTGGTCACCGCGAGCCTGGACCTGGACTTCACCCTGCCCCTGTTCACCTCCCCCCTGGTCCCCACCCTGCTGCTGACCGGCGCCGGCGCCCCCTCCGACCGGGTCGCCGAGGCCACCGCGGCCGGGGTCGAGGTCGTGGTGGCGGGCGAGGGTGCCGGGATCGATCCGGCGCGGGCCGTACGGGAGCTGGCCGCGCGCGGGCTGCGCCGCCAGCTGACGGAGGGCGGACCCCGGCTGCTGGGCCAGTTCGTGGCCGCCGACGCGCTGGACGAGCTGTGCCTGACGGTCTCCCCGATGCTCACCGCGGGCGACGCCCAGCGGATCGCGGGCGGGCCCTCCGTCACGGTTCCGCACCGGCTCGCACCGGCCTCCGTGCTGGAAGAGGCCGGGTTCCTCTTCACGAGCTACCGTCGGATCTGACAAGGGAGCGGAATTTCACGTTCCGCTTAGCTTCCGAAGGGTACGTAGCTGGGCACGTATACCTGCGCACGTCCCGCGCCACAGCGGGGCAGGATGGTTTCCGCAGGGGCCGGCCGACCGGCCTCGGCGCATGAAGGAGAGGGCGTCCGTGTTCACGAGCGTATTGATGATCGAGCAGCCGCTGACCACGGTGGACGTGGACTTCGTCACCAGCCTGCACGGAGACGACCCCGTCTCCTTCGTCGTCCTGATGCAACCCAGGGGCGACCAGGACCGACTGCTCCGCGCCATCGACGACGTAGCGCTCGGTGAGCTCCCCGAAGCCCTCCGCGAGGCCGACGTACCCGAGGGCGACGCCGCCCGCGGCCCCGCCGCGCAAGCCCTCGAACACTCGCTCGGGGCCCTGCGGAAGAAAGGCGCCACCGCCGTCGGCCAGATCGTCGAGCACCACCCCCTCGACAAACTCAAGGCCGTCGTCGACGAGACGAGCGCCGACGAGGTGATCGTCCTGACCGCCCCCCACTTCGTCGAGGAGTTCTTCCACCGCGACTGGGCCTCCCGCGCCCGGCACAAGGTCGGGGTTCCGGTGCTCAAGCTCTTCGCCCACAACGAATAGGCTGGGGCGGGACAGCACCACCCCACCCCTCGATCCTGGAGCGACCTGAATGAAGCCCGGCCTGCCGACCGCGATGGAACGGCCCCACTTCATCGGCATCGGCGGCGCCGGCATGTCCGGCATCGCGAAGATCCTCGCCCAGCGCGGCGCGCAGGTGGCCGGCAGCGACTCCCGTGACTCCGAGACCGCCGAGGCGCTGCGCGCCCACGGCGCCACGGTCCACATCGGGCACGCCGCCGACCACCTCGCCCCCGGCTCCACCTGCGTGGTCGTCTCCAGCGCCATCCGCGCCGACAACCCGGAGCTGGCCCGCGCCGCCGAGCTCGGGATCCCCGTCGTGCACCGCTCCGACGCCCTGGCCGCCCTGATGGACGGCCTGCGCCCGATCGCGGTCGCCGGCACCCACGGCAAGACCACCACCACCTCGATGCTGGCGGTCTCCCTCTCGGCCCTCGGCCTGGACCCCTCCTACGCCATCGGCGGCGACCTGGACGCCCCCGGCTCCAACGCCCACCACGGCGAGGGCGACATCTTCGTCGCCGAGGCGGACGAGAGCGACCGCAGCTTCCACAAGTACGCCCCCCAGGTCGCGATCATCCTCAACGCGGAACTCGACCACCACGCGAACTACGCGTCGATGGACGAGATCTACGAGTCCTTCGAGACCTTCGTCGGCAAGGTCGTCCCCGGCGGCACCCTCGTCGTCGCCCACGGCCAGGACGGCGCCGCCGAGATCGCCCGCCGCGTCGCCGGCCGCGACGGCCTGGACGTCGTCACCTACGGCGAGGACGAGGACGCCGACGTCCGCATCACCAAGATCACCCCCCGTGGTCTGACCAGCGAGGTCACCGTCCTCCTCGACGGCCGCCCGCTCACCTTCACGGTCTCCGTGCCCGGCCGCCACTACGCGCACAACGCCGTCGCCGCCCTCGCCGCCGGCGTCGCCCTCGGCATCCCCGCGCACAACCTGGCCTCCGCCCTCGGCAAGTACACCGGCGTCAAGCGCCGCCTCCAGCTCAAGGGCGAGGCGGCCGGCGTCCAGGTCATCGACTCCTACGCGCACCACCCCACCGAGATGACCGCCGACCTGGAGGCCATCCGCGGCGCCGCCGGCGACGCCCGCATCCTGGTCGTCTTCCAGCCGCACCTCTTCTCCCGCACCCAGGAGCTCGGCCAGGAGATGGGCCAGTCCCTCGCCCTCGCCGACGCCTCCGTCGTCCTCGACATCTACCCGGCCCGCGAGGACCCGGTCCCCGGCGTCACCAGCGAGATCATCATCGCCGCGGCCCGCGCCGCCGGCGCCGACGTCACCCCCGAGCACGACAAGGCGGCCGTCGCCGACGTGATCGCGGGAATGGCCAAGCCCGGTGATCTCGTTCTCACGATGGGCGCGGGCGACGTCACGGACCTGGGACCCCAGATCCTCGCCCGCCTTGCCGACTGAGGGAGCGGGAGCGTCATGGCGTACGAGGTCCAGAAGACGGACGAGCAGTGGCAGGCGGAGCTGACCCCGTCCGAGTACCAGGTACTCCGCCTCGCGGGCACCGAACCGGCCTTCCGCGGTGAGTACACCGACACCAAGACGGAGGGCGTCTACTCCTGCCGGGCGTGCGGCGCCGAACTGTTCCGGTCCACGGAGAAGTTCGAGTCCCACTGCGGCTGGCCGTCCTTCTACGACCCGAAGGACTCCGACGCGGTCGAACTGAAGGCGGACACCTCCCACGGCATGGTCCGCACCGAGGTCCTCTGCGCGAAGTGCGGCTCCCACCTGGGCCACGTGTTCGAGGGCGAGGGCTACCCGACCCCCACGGACCAGCGCTACTGCATCAACTCGATCTCCCTCCGCCTCACCCCGACCGAGGGCTGAGCGGCGCCGGCCGCCGCGGGCGGCCGAGCCCCGAGGAGCCCGAGAGCCCCGCGGACCGACGGTCCGCGGGGCTCTCGGCGTCACGAATGGATAACTGGGGCAAGGGCCGTGCCCATATGCCACCGGCCACCCGGCGGACTCGCCTAGTCTCCTTCCATCGCGGAGCCGATCGCGCACCGCGGAGCCGGATGACTGGGGGGTCGCGGTGGCGCTGTACGGACGCTCTGCGGTACTGAACACCGTGGTTCCGTCCTTGCTGGGGCTGGAGCCGAGGGGGTCGAAACGCTTACGCATCCCGGACGGGACGCCGTTCCTGCTCGTGTGCACCGGCGGCCGGGGGTCGGGCAAGACCGCCCTGCTGCAAGCGCTCGCCGACCAGTACGCGCACCGCGTCCCGCAGGCGTACGCCGACCTCGGGGCGGACCGCTTCGGCCAGCCGGGGCTCGCCGCACCGGCCGGCGGCGACGCCCCGAGGAACGCCTCGCACACCTCGGACCTGCTCTTCTACCTGATGGACGGGCTGAGCCAGAAGCCGAGCGAGTTCGGGGGCAGGCTGTCCTTCCCCCGGCTGCTCCAGGGACTCCTCGCGGTCACCAGCTGGGAGCCGGTGCGCCCCGCCGAACTGCCCGCCGCACGACACCGCCTCGGGGAGCTCCAGCGGGCCGGCCAGCCGGACCAGCAGGCGCGCAACGAGAGGGTCCTGGGCTGGATCGACGAGGTGGCCGGCGTGCTGCCGGCCATGGGGGGCATGCCGCCGGGCGTCGAGGAGATGGTCCGGGCCCTGCTGCGCATCGTCGCCACGGAACTGCTCGGCCCCCGCGCCAACAAGGAGGGGCTCAAGTGGTGGGGGGCCCGGCGGGTGGGACGCCAGGGCGACGGGCTCGCCCGGCTGACCGAGCTGGCCATGGCCTTCCGCGGCGAGGCGGAGGACCGCGAACACGCCGAGCGGCACCTGCTGGCGGCCCTCCTCGCGGACATCGCCGACCACTACGGCTGGCTGAACACCGTGAACCGGGTGCCGCGCCCCCTGCTGCTCCTCGACAACGCCCACACCCCGACGGGCGCGGCCTTCCTGGACGCGCTGGCCCAGGTCTGGCACGAGGAGGCCGCCGGGGAGCGGGCACTGCGCCCGGCCGTCGTCGCCACCGCGCTGAGCCAGGACCCGCCGGTCCCCGACCCCGAGGACACCGCGCCCTCCACCCGCAGCGCCCCCGGCGCGTTCTGGCGGGCGGACGGACCGGCCTCGCCGGCCGGATGGCTGGCGCACCTGCCCCTCGCGCCGCTGACTCTCGACGAGGTCAAGGAGATGTTCGGGGACGCCAGACCGGCGCCCGGGACGGCCCAGGTGATCCACCGGATCAGCGCCGGCCGGGCCGGCATCGTCCACGCCCTCGTCCAGGCCGCCCGGCTGCACCCGCGCCTCCACGACGGGGCCGCCACCGCCGACCCGCTCGACCTGCTCGCCCTGCCGGCCGGCCCCGAGTCCGCCACGACCGTGAACGAGCGGATCCTCGCGACGCAGCTCCCCGGGGAAGTCGCCCGCCGCCGCCTGACCTACTACTCTCCCGCCCTCGACAACCAGGCCGTGCACCGCCTCGGCGCCGCCTACCCGCCCGGCGATCCCGGCGGCGTACCCGTACTGGAAGCCGAGGCCGAGCTGCGGGACGGCCGCTGGGGGAGCCGGCCCTGGCCCGGCACCGGCGGCGGCCCCTTCGTCGGCGACCCCGTCCTGCGCGCCCTGCTCCTGCACGAGCTCACGGCCCTCACCGGGCGGACGCCCGACGCCGAGCCGTGGAAACACCTCCACCTGCGGCTGCGCTCCTTCTACGACCCCCAGGGCAGCGGCACCGCGGCCGAGCGGCCCGACGTCCGCTTCCTGCACCACTCCCTCGCCCTCGGCGAGGAGGAGTACACCGTCCACGCCCTGCACCGCCGCTTCGCGGAGCAGGACGCCCCCGACTGGCTCGCCGCGCTCAACCTGGTCTGCGCCGCGCCCCGGCCACCCCGGACCCTGCCCCCGCCGGCCGCCCCCACCGCGGCCTGCCGGGCCTGCGCGGGCGAGAACGACCCGGTCCACCGGGCCGTACGGCTCCTCGTGTCCGCCCTGTGGGCGCAGTCCGCGCCCCTCGCGCCACCCCAGCCGGACACGATCGGCACCGTCCGGCTCCAACTGCTCACCCTGGCCATGGCCCAGAGCGGCGTCCCCGCGGCCCAGAAGGTCTTCTACCGGGCGCACGAGGAGTGGCCGACGCTCCTGGGGAACTGGCGCCAGGCGCCCCACCTGCCCACCTACGGAGAGTCCGCCCCATGAAGCTGCTTCCCGACGGCCCGCTCTACAAGGCCCTGGTGATCGCCGTCCTCGCCGCCGCCCTGGGCACCGGCGGCTACCTCGTCTACACCGGAGTCCTCAGGGACGACCCCTCCTGCGCCACCGGAGTCGAGCGGCGCGGCCCCGGCCGGGAGTGCACCGGCGTCACCGACGGCGCCTACTCCTTCGCCAAGGACCTCGGCCCGGTCTCCGGCCGCATCAAGGCGGAGAACGACGCCGTCGCGGGCAAGAACCCCGCCACCATCGCCCTGATGATCCCGATGACCTCCGACAACGCCGCCGAGCAGCGCGAGTTCGTCGAGCAGGTCCAGGGCGCCTACCTCGCGCAGTACCGCGCCAACCACGCGGCCAACGGCAAGCAGCCGCCGATCCGGCTGCTGCTCGCCAACCCCGGCCGCAACTACGCCCACTGGCGGCCCGTCGCCGACGCCCTGGTCAGGGCAGCGGCCTCCGAGAAGGAGAACCTGAGGGCCGTCACGGGCATCAACATCAGCCTCAAGGAGACCGCGGAGACCGTCCGCTACCTCACCCGGGACAAGGGCATCCCGGTCGTCGCCGGACCCATGACCGCCGACGACATCAAGAACGGCGCCGACAACGCCTACCCCGGACTCGCCCGCATCGCCCCCAGCAACACCGACCAGGCCAAGGCCCTCGGCTCGTACGGGGCGGACATCAAACCCGCCGAGACCATGGTCGTCGAGGACATCCGCGAGGGCGACAACTACCTGACCACCCTGCGCGAGACCTTCGAGAAGCTCGCCACGGGCGCGCCCAACGCCCCGGAGACCTTCCGCTCCCCGCAGGACTTCACCCAGGAGGGCAACCTCGCCAACGACTTCCACCAGATGGTCCCGGACATCTGCTCGTCCAACGCGAAGACCGTCTACTTCGCCGGCCGGCCCGTCCAGCTGCGCCAGTTCCTCGTCGAGCTGGGCGACCGCAACTGCGACAAGCACTACACCGTCATCACCGGCTCGCACGCCTCCACCCTGACCGTCGACGAGAAGTTCGCGGACCAGTGGACCGCCCTCACCAAGGGCGCCGGCATCACCGTGCGCTACGCGGCTCTCGCCCACCCCGACGCGTGGGGCGAGGGGAGCACCGAGGCGACCGGCGGCTCCAAGGCGGCCCTGCGGGAACTCGCCTCCCTCCTCCACGACGCCCAGCCGGCGTCCGGGCCCTCGATCGGCCCCGCCACGCTGTCCGACGGCCGCGTCATCATCACGTACGACGCCGTCACCACCGCCGTCGCGGGCATCCGCAACGACACGGTCGGCGCGGTCAAGATGCCCGGCCTCACCGAGGTCCGCGACAGCTGGCTGCGTCTGCACGGCACCAACCGGGTCGACGGCGCCAGCGGCTGGATCTGCCTCGACCAGTACGGCAACCCGCACAACAAGGCCGTGCCCATCGTCCACCTCGACCCGGCGACCAAGACCGCGGCGTTCGACCGGATCGCCTGGCCGGCCGGACACGCCCCCGACGCCAACTGCAGCATCAGCAGCGGCGGCTGACCGCACCCCCGCCCGCCAGGTAGTCCTCCAGGGTCCGGCCCGGGGTCCAGCCCTGGGACCGGGCCCTGGCCAGGTCCAGGACCACCGGGTGGGCCAGCTGGTCCACCGCGTAGCGGCTGAGGGCCGGCTCCGAGCCCGTGAGCCGGGCCGCCGACTCCGCCGCGCGGGCCGCCACGGCGGCGAGCGGGAGCGGCAGCCGGCGGACGCGCGCCCGCACCCCGTGGGCGCGCAGCACGGCGGCCACCGCCGCGTCCCGCCCGTACGGCTCGGCGTCCGCCACGTTGTACGCGCCCGGCGGCCAGCCCGCCGCCGCCAGGCAGGCCTCCGCCAGGTTCTCCACCGCCGTCAGGCTGAGGCGGACGTCCGGGCCCGGCAGGAACAGGGTCCCGGCCCGGACCCGGGACAGCAGCCGGGGCAGCAGCTGGGTGTCCCCCGGGCCGTAGACCGCCCTCGGGCGCAGCACCACCGCGCCCGCCGCCAGGGCCAGGGCCTCGCCCTCCGCCTTCGTACGGCCGTAGGCGTTGAGGTGGTGCGATCGGGGGTGGTCCTCCGTGACCCGGGACCGGTCCCGGCGCGGGTCGTACACGCTCGCGCTGCTCACCCACACCACCGGCCGCCCCGCCGCCGCCCGCAGCAGCCGCGCCGTGCCGTCCACGTTCACGGCGCGCATCGCCGCCTCCGCCCGCGAACCCGGCGCCGGATCGCCCACCGCCGCCGCGCAGTGGACCACCGCGTCCACGCCGGAGAGGTCCGGCTCCTCCGCCGCCGCGTCCCAGTACCGGTGCCCGCCCAGCGGGCCCGGCCCGCGGCCCAGGCACACCACCGACGCGCCGGCCGCGGCCGCCGCCCGGGCGACGTGCCCACCGCAGAACCCGCTCGCCCCCGTCACCGCGATCCTCATGCGCGGGCACCTCCCGCCGTCCCGCCGCCCGCCCGCACCCTCAGCTCCCGCCACCCCGGCAGGGCCGCCCGCCGGTCCACCCGGGAGCGGGTCACCACCGGCCGGTACGGGGCCAGCGCCTCCAGGACGTCGGCCAGCTGGACGGAGGCCAGCCGGGCGCCCGGGCAGGCGTGCGGGCCCGCACCGAACACCAGCCGCGCCACCGCCGGCCCCGCCGGAGCCCGGCCGTCCGGGTCGCGCCGGTGCGCCTGCGCCGCGTGCCGGGCCACCAGCAGCAGCCGGTCCCCGCCCCGCACCGGGCAGCCCCCGACCACCCCGTCCGCCGCCGCCACCCGGGGCAGCACCGGCGAGGCCGCCGTCACCCGCAGCAGCTCCCGCGCCAGCCGGGGCCGCAGCTCCGCGTCCGCGGCCTGCCCCCACAGCCCGGCGTCCGCGCACCACGCCACCGCCCGGGGCAGCGCCGCCACCGTCGTGTTCACCGCCGCCACCGCGAGCATCGCCGCCAGCGGGTCCCCGTCGGGCAGCAGCGCCCGCAGCCGCTCCGCCGCCCGGGCCGCCTCCGCCGCCGCGCCCGGCCGGGGAAGGCCCGGCAGGTGGTCCCGTACCGAAGCCGCCGCCGCCTCGGCGGAAGCCCGCGCGAGGGCCCGGGGGTCGGCCGCGCAGCCCAGCAGGGCGCACACCACCGACCCCGCCAGCTCCCGCGCCAGCGCCACCACGTCCACCTCGCCGCCCCGCCCCAGCGGCGCGAGCCCCCGTACCAGCAGCGGCCGCCACACCTCCCGCAGCCGCTCCACCCCGGCCGCGCCCAGCCCCTCGGCCAGGGCGCGCCGGTCCGCCCGGTGCCCCCCGCCCTCCTGGTCGAACAGCACGCCCGAGGCGCCGCCGAGCGCCTCCCGCGCCGCGCCGCCCGTCGTCCCCGCCGCCGTCCGGTCCAGCGGCAGCCGGCCCAGCGCCTCCCGGTACGCGTCCGCACCGTGCACCAGCACCGTGCCGCCGACCCGCCGCACCCCGCGCCCGCGCGACCCCGATGCGGCCAGCAGCCCGAAGAGGAAGGGATGGCTGCGCAGGTACACCCGGCGGTCCCGCCTGCGGGCCCGGGTGTGGGGGCTGGTCATCGGACGTGGACCTCCATCGAGTCGACGGGCCGGTAGCGCCGGTCCCAGTACCAGAGCAGGGTGCGCCGCGCACCCCAGGAACGCAGCCGCCGCAGGCTGTTCTCCACCACCAGCCGCTCGCAGCGCACGACGCGCGCGCTGTGCTCGCGCGCCCGGTTGAGCAGGGTGACGTCCTCCGACCCCTCCTCCAGCCGCTCGCGCGGCGCCCCGCCGCAGCGGACGTACAGCTCGGCGGTGATGCCGAGGTTGTGGCCGTGACACAGCACGTACGGGGCCCGGAAGCGAGGGCCCCGGTGTGCGGGCCGCCACCGGCCGTACAGGGCCGCCAGCCGCACCAGCGCCGGCAGCAGCCGGGCCTGCGCGAACCCGGGCCGCTCGTCGCGGCGCGGTACGCTCCGCCCGCACAGCATCTGCGCCCCCCGCCCGAACTCCGCCCGGGCCACCGCCGTCCAGTCCCGCGCCGGCAGGCAGTCCGCGTCCGTACGCAGCAACAGGCGCGCCCCGCCCCGTACCGCGTGCCGGAACCCCGTGTCGGCCGCCGTCCCCGCACCCGGCTCCGGCTCGTGCACCAGCTCGACGGGGAACGGCGCAGCCCGCGCGAACTCCCGTACGACCCGGGCCGTCCCGTCCGTCGAGGCGTTGTCGACGACCACCAGCCGGAACCCGGTGTCCTCCTGCGCGGCCAGCGCCGCCAGGGTCGCCCCGATCGACCCCTCCTCGTCGTACGCCGGCACCACCACCCACAGGCTCACCGCGCACCCCCGCCCAGCCGGGCCGCCGCCAGCGCGGACACCGCCGCCCGGTCCGGTTTGCGCGAGCGCCCCGACAGCGGGATCCGCGCGAACAGCAGCGCGTCCGGCCGGGCCGTGCCCATCGCCCGCAGCGGCTCCGACAAGGCCGCCCGCAGGGCCGGTTCGGGCACCCCGCGCTGCGGCTGCACCACCGCCACGAGCCGCTCGTCCCCGTCACCCGCCGGAACCCCCACGAGCACGCCCAGCTCCACTCCCGGCACGTGCAGGCCCGGCTCGTACAGCCCCGGGTAGATGTTCTCGGCCCGCCGCAGCACCATGTCCTTGCAGCGGCCCTCCAGCACGATCCGCCCCGCCCCGTCCACCCGCGCCCGGTCGCCCGTACGCACCCACGGGTCGGGCTCCTCCCCCAGGTAGCGGTCCCGGGCGGCGGGGCCGGCCAGCAGCAGCTGCCCCCGCGCGTCCACGGCGGTCCGCACCCCGGGCAGCGGGGCGCCCACCAGATCCCCGGCCCCGTCGAAGGCGGCCTTCTCCCGGGACTCCACCGCGGCCGCCGGGAACAGCTCGGTCAGCGCGTACACCCCCCACGCCTGCTCCGCCCCCGCCGCCCGCACCCGCCCCAGCAGGGCCGCGCTCGCCGGGGCGGAACCCGTCCACACCCGGCCCCCGAACCGGGCCCCCGCGCCGAGCGCGTCCCGCAGCTGCGGCGGGGTCAGGTACGTGTCCCGGGGCGACAGCCGCGCCAGCTGCCGGGCCAGCACGGCGGGGGAGCGGGCCGGCAGCGCCACCGGTGCGCCCTGCGCCAGCGAGGGCACCAGCACGAAGAACGTCCCGCCCAGCACGGGCGCGCCGCCGCGGGCGTCGAAGAGGGAGGCCACCGTCGCCATCCCGGCCGCCAGCCCCGCCCGGGTGTGCACCACCGCACGCGGCCGGGAGGTCGTCCCGGAGGTGAACACCACCACCGCGTCCCCGTCCCCCTCGAACCCGGCCGGGACCCCCGCCCGCGGCGCCCCGAGGTCCAGGGCGGGCGCGCACCCCGGCAGCCGGGGCCCGACGGTGGCCACCGGCCCCAGCGCGGCCAGCTCCGGCAGCTCCAGCCGGGCCCGGCGGGCCAGCGGCGCCGCCCACCCTGCCACCGCCTGCGCGGCCGCGTCCGCCAGCACCAGCGCGGGCCGGGCCAGCTCCAGCCGGGCCCGCAGCACCCGCGCCCCGGCCCCCGGGTCCAGCACCGCCCCGCGCAGCCCCAGCCGCCACAGCGCCAGCAGCACCGCCAGCGCGCGCGGCCCCGGGCGCACCGCCACCCCGACCGTGTCCCCGGCGCGCAGCCCCCGGGCGTGCAGCGCGGCGGCGAACGCGTCCGCCAGATCGGCGAGTTCGCCTCCGGTGGCGCGCACCCGGGTGGCTCCGCCGCGGGTGGCGGTGAGGACGGCCGGCCGCTCGGGCCGGGCGCGCAGCGCGTGATCGAGTCGGTCCAGCATCAGCGGGGGTCGTCCGTTCCGTGCGTGCCGCTGCCCTGGTCCAGGTACCAGCGGGCGGTGCCGGCGAGCCCGTACGCGCGCAGCCGGCGGGTGGAGTTCTCCACGACCATCCCCCGGCAGCGGGAGATCCGGTCGGTGTGGCGGCGGACCGCGTTCAGGAACAGCCGGTCCGTCGGCGACGGGCGCCGCGGCATCCCGCCCACGGCCAGGTACAGCTCGGCGGTGATCGCCATGTTGTTCCCCGCGTGCATCCGGTACGGCGCCCGGTAGCCGTGCCGGCGCGCGTGCTGCGGGCGCAGCCGCCCGAACAGCGCGGCCAGCCCCACCAGTGCGGTGAACGCCGCCCGGCCCAGCGGTCCGTGCTCGTCGCGCCGGGCCGTGATCCGCCCGCACACCAGCCCCGGCCGCGCCAGCAGCGCGGCCCGCGCCGCACCCGCCCAGCCCGGCCCGGGCAGGCAGTCGGCGTCCGTCCGGGCCAGCAGGGTGGCGCCGCGCGCGATCGCGTACCGGAAACCGGTGTCCACCGCCGAACCGACGCCCTTCTCCGGCTCCTCGATCACCTCCACCGGGAACGGGGCGCGCGTCGCGAACTCCCGAGCGAGGGCGCCGGTTCCGTCCGCCGAGGCGTTGTCGACGACCAGCAGGGTGAAGTCCCGGTCCCGCTGCGCGGCCAGCGCCCGCAGGGTCCCGCCGAGCCGTGCCTCCTCCTGGTGCGCGGGCACCACCACCCACATCCGCGCACCGCCGCTCACGACTTCTCCCAGACCATCGTCATGATGCTGATCCCGCCGCCCAGCCCCACGAACAACACCCGCTCGCCCGGCCCCAGTTCACCGAAGATCCGGTCCAGCTGCACACCGATGCCCGCGCTCGCCACGTTGCCCAGCTCGGGCACGGTCACCACCAGCTTGTCCTCGGGCACCCCGGTCAGCTCGGCGAACCGCTCCAGGTAGGGCACCGTCACCTGGTGCACCAGCACCTTCGCGAAGCCGTCCCAGCCCATTCCCGCGCGGTGCAGCGTCCGGTCGATGACGGCGGTGCCCACCTTCTCGAAGACCCCGCGCAGTTCGTGCCCGTCACCCTGGAAGTAGGTGTACGCGTCCCCGCGCGGGTGCCGCGACCCGCCGCCCGGGATCCCGCCGACCCGCCAGTGCTCCGAATGCGTCTCGCCGTCCACGTCCAGGATCCCGCCGCGCTCCACCGCCTCGACGACGACGGCCGCGCCCGCGTCGCCGAAGGTGTAGCCGGCGAACGCGCCGCGGAACTCCGCCAAGTCGGCCGGGTCCTTGCGGACCGCACGGCTCGGGGTCTCCCCGGTGACCACGAGGGCCCGGCGGGCGCGGCCGGCGAGGACCATGCCGCGGGCGAGGTCGATGCCGTTGACGAAGCTGTTGCAGGCGTTGGTGACGTCGACGGCGTACGCCCGCGAACCGAGTTCGGCCTGCACGATGTGCGCGGTGGCGGGCTCGACGAGGTCGCGCGACGCGGAGGCGAAGACCAGCAGGTCCACGTCGAGCGGGTGCAGCCCGGCCGCGTCCAGCGCCCGGCGGGCGGCGCCCGCCGCGAGCGTGGACGCGTACACCCCCTCGGGCGCGACCCGCCGCGAGACGATGCCGGTGGCCAGGGTCAGCATCCGGTCGGGCAGCGCGAGCCCGCTGCGGCGGGAGACTTCGCGCTGGAGGTCATCGGAGGACAGGGAGTCCTCGGGCAGCAGGCTGCCGACGGCGGTGATCCCGACGCGCAGCTGCGGATCGCATGGCTGTATGGGCATGCGTCCACGATGGCTTCGCGGGCGCGGGCGGGCCTGAGTACGGGTGCTCAGATCCCTTGCGGGGGTGCTGAGTAGGGGACCGGTACGACACCTCAGGCAAACGCCGCGCGGGCCGGATGTGCGCGGCACACTCCAGCCCCCCCGGCGTTCGAGGCGCGGGGTCCGGGGCGGAGCCCCGGGGAACGGGGAAAGGGCGGGGCGGGGAGACGGCTCCGCGCAGCGGCCCCGGGCCCCGGCTCAGCCCTACGAACCCGGCGGTAGCACGCCGAAGCGCTTCCGCAGGCGGGCCACGAGGCCGGAGCCGGGCCTCCCTTCGGCACCCGGGTCCGGGCCGGGACCGTTCCGGTGGGCCGCCGCCGGGCCGGCGGCGGCGCGGGCCGACAGGCGGTCGCGGAGGTCCGCCGGGAGCTCCCCGGCGAAGTGGCGCAGCAGTTCCGACGCCAGTTCCGGGGCGTCCGGATCGGCGGGCGGGGCGTCGGCGGCCGACCGCGCCAGGACGTCCCGGGTGCCCGCCCGGCGGTGGAGCGGGGCGCCCGTCGTGGCCAGGAGCAGGAGGGCCTCCACGGGGGTCGGGGGCTCGTCGGCCCAGACCAGCCGCATCCCCGTGCGCAGCACCAGCGGCTCCGCGTACGGGGAGACGCCCGCCTCCCGCAGCAGGGTGTCCAGTGCCACGACCCGGTCCCCGTCGGGGCGTCCCCGAGCGCACATCCGCAGGTGCGGCAGCGCCTCGCCCGCGCCCAGCCGCAGCCCGCCGGGGGTGAACAACCGGGCCCCGGCCGCCGGTTCACCCGCCGCGAGGGCGTCCAGCCGGTCGAGTACGAGGGCCCGCAGCACCGGCAGCTGCGCCAGCACGGCCCGCATCTCCTCCCCGTACGCCCCCTCCGGGTTCGTGAACAGGGCCCACGCCAGCCTCCGGGCCGCCTGCGGGAGCAGCCCGGCCGTCTCGGTGCCGGCGGCGGCGGCCGACAGCAACAGCCGGGCCAGCACCGCCGGTTCGCCGCCGGAGTCGGCCACCGCCGCCCGCAGCTCCGACCCCGCCTCGGCCGCGAGCACGCCCCGCGCCTCGGCGTCCGGCTCCGCCGTGAGTGCGCCTCGGGCCCCCGCGTCCGGCGCCGCCACGAGCGCGCCTTGGGCCTCCGCGTCGGGCTTCGCCGTGAGTGCGCCTCGGGCCTCCGCGTCGGGGTCCGCCGTGAGCGCGCCCCGGGCTTCCGCGTCGGGCGCCCCCGTCAGCCGCTCCGCCTCGGCTGCCCCGCGCGGCCGCGGTGGCACCTCCGGGAGCGGGTGCGGCCGTATGCCGTCCAGTGCCTCCCCGTGCCCGGCGGCCCAGTCGGCCGCCGCCGTCCGGGCCGCCGCGTCCAGCGGCACTCCGGCCGCCAGCGCGAGCGCGGCCAGCGGTCCCGCCGCGTACGGCTCCGCGCGCAGCCGGCGCACCTGCGCGAACACGTCCGCCCGCCCGGCCGCCCAGACCGCGGCGGCCGTCCGCGCCCACAGCGCCGCCGGACCCCGGGGCGCGTCGGGGACGGGCCCCCGGGCGGTGTCGTACACCCGGTGCCGCCGGCCTCCGCCGTCCAGCACTCCGGCGTCCTGCGGCAGGACCCCGATCAGCCGATGCGGGGCGGACAGCGGCCGCCGCGTGTACGTGGTGAAGCCGAGCCCCTGCCCGCGCGCGTGCGGCAGCACCCCGCAGGCCAGCATGACCCACCGGGCCACGTCCGCCGGGTCCGCCTCCACCAGGACCACCCGCGGTGCGCCCGGCTCCTCCGCGGTCCGGCGCACGTCGTCGAAGAACGTGGCCAGCCACGGCCCCCGGGCGGCGACGAACTCCGCCATCGCGGCCCGGTCGTAGGGCCCCGGCGGCGGTATCCGGTCGAGCGCGGGCGGCGGCCCGTCCGCCGGGGTCCGCTCCCGCCACCCCGCCGAACCCCAGGCGGTGACCGGCAGGGCGCCCCGGGCCTCCCCGGGCAGGTGCACGGCGTGCGCGTGGAAGCCGGAGCCGGTGCGCACCGCCCGGGCCAGCAGCCGGCTGCCGTCCGACAGCACGCTGAGGCTGAGCGCCTCGGGGCAGCCGGAGCCCGGCGGCGGCTCGTACGCCAGGAGCGGCTCCGCCTCGCGCAGCAGCGCCGCGGACACCCCGGGCGTCACCGCGGTGAAGCCCGGCCCGCCCTCGTAGTGGAGCTGCGGAAGGCTCACGCGTCCCCTTCCGTCCCGCGGGCCCCGTCCACTGACGTCCCGTCAGGGTCTGTTGCGGGGCGCCCGTTTCCCCGTACCGTCGTTCCCCGTACCGTCGTTCCGCGATCCCTTTCCGGATCCGTTCCGCCCCCGGAGCGCACGGCATGCCCGGCCCCGATCCCCGCCATGCCCCGCGCCCCCCGTGCTGTGTGTGGGAGGTCATTCCACCAGATGTGCGGCCCGTTCGGGAGTTCCGCCCCCGGCGGCTTCCGTTCGCCCGCTGTACGGCCCGACGTCAGACAGGGATCTCCGTCCGGTACCCCGGGGCCGCTGTCCTTGGGGCGCCCGGCTCCCCCCTCCACCCCCAGAGGTCGTCACACCATGGCTGAACTGAACCGACGCAGGTTCCTCCAGATCGCGGGGGGCGCCGCCGCCGCCACGATGCTGGGCGAGAGCATCGCCCGCGCCGCCTCCATACCGGCGCAGGGCAGCACCGGAACCATCCAGGACATCGAGCACATCGTCGTCCTCATGCAGGAGAACCGGTCCTTCGACCAGTACTTCGGCACCATGAAGGGCGTCCGCGGCTTCGGGGACCCGCGCCCCGTGCTCCAGGACAACGGGAAGTCGGTCTTCTACCAGTCCAACGGCACGAAGGACATCCTGCCCTTCCACCCGCAGGTCAACGACCTCGGCATGCAGTTCGTCGAGGGCCTCAACCACGACTGGGCCGGCGGCCACCAGGCGTACAACAACGGCAAGTACGACAAGTGGGTGCCCGCCAAGACGACCACGACGATGGCGTACATGACCCGGAACGACATCCCGTTCCACTACGCCCTCGCCGACGCCTTCACCGTGTGCGACGCCTACCACTGCTCGTTCATCGGAGCCACCGACCCCAACCGCTACTACATGTGGACCGGCCACACCGGCAACGACGGCACCGGCGGCGGCCCCGTCCTCGGCAACCAGGAGGCGGGCTACGGCTGGAAGACCTACCCCGAACGCCTGGAAGCCGCCGGCGTCTCCTGGAAGGTCTACCAGGACGTCGGCGACGGCCTGAACGCCGCCGGCGGCTGGGGCTGGATCGGTGACGCCTTCCGCGGCAACTACGGTGACAACTCCCTGCTGTACTTCAACAGCTACCGCAATGCCCAGCCCGGGGACGCCCTGTACGAGAAGGCGCGCACCGGAACCAACGCCAAGGCGGGCGAGGGCTACTTCGACAAGCTGCGCGCGGACGTCGTCAACGGCACCCTGCCGCAGGTCTCCTGGATCGCGGCCCCCGAGGCCTTCAGCGAGCACCCGAACTGGCCGGTCAACTTCGGTGCCTGGTACATCTCCCAGGTCCTGGACGCGCTGACCGCCAACCCGGCGGTGTGGGCGAAGACGGCGTTCTTCATCACCTACGACGAGAACGACGGCTTCTTCGACCACGTCGTGCCCCCGTACCCGCCGGCCTCCTCCGCGTGGGGCCTGTCCACGGCGGACGTCACCCGCGACCTGTACGCCGGCGGCAACGGCTACACGGCCGGCCCCTACGGCCTGGGGCCGCGCGTCCCGATGATCGTGGTCTCCCCGTGGAGCAAGGGCGGCTACGTCTGCTCCGAGACCTTCGACCACACCTCGGTGATCCGCTTCATGGAGAAGCGCTTCGGGGTGCAGGAGCCCAACATCTCGCCCTGGCGCCGGGCCGTCTGCGGCGACCTGACCTCGGCGTTCGACTTCACCCGGGCCGACGCGGCCCCCGCGTCGCTGCCCTCCACCACCGGCTACGTCCCGGCGGACCACAACGCGCACCCCTCCTACCACCCGGTCCCGCCGGCGACGGGCACCCTGCCCCAGCAGGAGGCCGGCGCCAAGCCGACCCGCGCCCTGGGCTACAGCCCGTACGTGGACGGCGCGCGCACCGTCTCCACCGGCAAGTTCACCCTCACCTTCTCCTCGGGCCCCAAGCTCGGCGCCCACTTCCACAGCACCTCCGGCAACCGCACGGACGGCCCCTGGCCCTACACGGTCGAGGCGGGCAAGACCCTGTCGGACACCTGGAGCACCAGCAGCTCCACCGGCAACAAGATCGACCTCACGGTCTGGGGCCCCAACGGCTTCCTGCGCACCTGGAAGGGCCCGGCGAAGAAGGCCGGCCCGGAGGTCACGGCCCGCCACGCCGACACCACCGGCAACCTGGACCTGACCCTGACCAACGGCGGCTCGACCGCCGTCAACCTCACGGTCACCCACGCCTACGGCGGCGCCGCCCAGACCTTCAAGGTCAACCCGGGCGCCACGGTCCCGTTCACCGTCGACCTGCGCGCCTCGGGCCGCTGGTACGACGTGACGGTGGTCTCCGACGCGGACAGCACCTTCCTCCGCCGCTTCGCGGGCCACGTCGAGACGGGCGCCCCGGGCGTCTCGGACCCGGCGATCAGGACCGTCTGACCCGGTCGTCCGGCGTGCGCAGCAGCCGCCGCTCCAGGACCGCCAGGTCCGCGGGGCGGTGGCCGCGCGCGTGCCGGAGCAGCAGGTCCCGGGCCGTGTCGGGGACCCGCCGCCGCTTGGGGTGGCGGGTGGTGAACTCCTCGCTCGCGAAGAACCGCACGGCCCCCTCCAGCCCGGTCCGGTCCGTCTCCCGTACCGCCCAGGCCAGTTCCTCCGTGGGGACCCCGGCCAGCAGCCGGGCGGGGGCCCGTTCGGCGAGCAGCCACGCCGCGTCGCGGGGCTCCTGCCGTACGGCGCCCAGCCAGCCGAAGACCACCGCGTACGGCACCTCGCGTGGCGGGCCGGGTTCTTCCTCGCCCCCGGCCAGGGCCTGGGCGTACGCCCGCAGTCCCTCCGGCGCCGCCCCGGCCCACCGGGTCCGGTGCCGGGCCGGGATGCCGTCGGGCGACAGCGGGTCGAGGAGCCGGTTCGACTCGGGGGTGGGGTGGGCGGTCCCGTCGTCGTCCCCGCAGGAGCAGAAGACGACCCCCTTGGCGGCCGCGGCGGCGGCCCGCTGCTGCCCGATCCGCCGGACGGCGCGGACCTCGCGGATCTCGGCCGGGTCGCTGATCTCGTAGCTCCCGGGGTGGTGGGGGTGGCGGGCCCCGTCGGGGCGCGAGAAGGCCCCCATGACCAATGGCTTGCGGAGCGGTTCGGGCTGCACGGTGTGATCGTAGGGCCGGTGGGCAGAACGAACGGCGTCGGGATCCACACCACCGTCACCGAGGGAGAACGCATGGCCATCGCCCACCGCAGGATCGGCACCGGCCCCGTCCGCGTCATCGTGCTGCACGACTGGTTCGGGACCTCCGCCAACTGGGGCTCCGTGCTGGATTACCTGGACCCCGAAGGGTTCTCGTACGCCTTCCTCGACTACCGCGGCTACGGCGAGCGCCGCGACGTCCCCGGCCGCCACACCCTCCCCGAGATCGCCGACGACGTCCTCGAACTCGCCGACGCACTGGGCTGGGACACCTTCTCCCTCCTCGGCCACTCCATGGGCGGCAAGGCCGTCCAGCAGGTCCTGGTCCGCGCACCCGAGCGGATCGAGAAGCTGATCGGCCTCTGCCCGGTCCCGGCGGCGCCCTACGCGATGGACGACGCCACCCACGCCCTCTTCCACGGCGCCGCCGCGGACCCCGGAAAGCGCCGCGCCATCCTCGACCTCGTCACCGGCCATCGTGCGAGCGGCCACTGGCTGGACCGGATGGTGGCCCACTCCCTCGCCGTCTCCCGCCCCGAGGCCTTCGCCGGCTACCTCGACGACTGGCGGACCCGCGACCTGTCCTCCGCCGTCAAGGGCAACACGGTGCCCGTGCTCGTCCTCGTGGGGGAGTACGACCTCGCCCTCACCGCCGATGTGATGCGGGCCACCTGGCAGGCCTGGTACCCGGACTGCGGGATCGTCACGGTCCGCGGGGCCGGCCACTACCCGCCGCACGAGACCCCCGTGGCCTTCGTCACGGAGGTGGAGGCCTTCCTCCGCGCCTGAACGGCCGGGAGAACGCCCGTAGGGGGCACGAGGCGGACCTCGTACCCCCTACGGGAAGGAAAGGGTGAGTGACGGGACTCGAACCCGCGGCCACCTGGACCACAACCAGGTGCTCTACCAACTGAGCTACACCCACCACGAAGGGCGGCGGACCACCCGTTCGTCGTGCAAGCACAGCATAGCCGATCAGATGGGTGCTTCCGCGACGGCTTATCCGGCGGCCCGGCCGCCGTCCGGGCTCGCCGCCGTACAGGCTGCCCGGCAGCACCCACACGGCGTCGAACCGGGCCGGCGCCCGGCGGCCGCCTGCGCCAGGGCCTCCCCGGTCGGGATCCGGCAGGCGTCCAGGACCGGACCCTCGCGGGCGGCCGGCGCGTCGTGGGACTCCACGGGCGGGGACGGCCGCCGACCAGGGCGATCCGTGCGACCACCCCGACGGACGGGACACCGGGCGGCCGACGGCCGGGGCCGCCCGGACGACGACGGACGGGAAGCCGGGAGCGCGGCGGCGGAGGAGGGAGCGGTCGGGGCGGCGGCCTGCGCGGTGGCCGCGCCGATCATCCTCGGGGCCGGGGCCGGGGCCGGGGCCGGGGCCGGGGCCGGGGCCGACGCCCGGCGCCCCGGGCCCGCCGCCTCGCCTCCTTTTCCGCCGCCGCCCGGGAACCCGGCTCACCCCAGGCCGCGTCTCCCGGCACATCGCCGCCGGCTCCCGCCCGGGTACCCCTTCGCCCGGCGGGCCGCAGTCCGGCTGGACGGCCTCGTCGATGTCCGTCGGCTCGACGCCCCCGATGCCGGCCTGCCGCTGACCCCCGCCCGCGGCTTCGCACGCGCGGCCCTGCGCCGCGACCTGTGCGCCCTCGGCGCCGCCGGGTACGGTCGGCTCCTGCTGCCCCGCCGCACGCGCAACCTTCGGCGAGGGCCCGCCCCGGCGCGGCGGTCGCCGTACCGCTCGGCGCCCCGTGCCTGGTGCACCGTACGGAGCTCCTCGCGCCCGGCGCGGCCGCTGCGCTCGCCGCACGCCTCACGGCAGGATCCCCCGTATGACCACCACACCGCACCCCGAGGCCGCCCCCGCCCACCCCGGCCCGGCCCCCTTCACCACCGATGACTACGCCGCCCGCATGGCCACCGCCGCCCGGGCCGCGGCCGACGCCGGACTCGCCGGCCTGCTCATCGCCCCCGGCCCCGACCTCACCCACCTCACCGGATACCGCCCCACCGCCGAGACCGAACGGCTCACCCTGCTCGTCCTCGCCGCCGGCCGGGACCCCGTCCTCGTCGTCCCCGCCCTGGAGGCCCCCGACGCCGCCAAGGCCCCCGGCGCCGGCGCCCTCACCCTGCGCGACTGGACCGACGGCAAGGACCCGTACGCCCTCACCGCCCCGCTCCTCGACGTCAGCGGCCGCTTCGGCGTCAGCGACAACACCTGGGCCCTCCACCTCCTCGGCCTGCAGAAGGAGTCGCCCACCACCTCCTACACCCCGCTCACCGAGGCCCTGCCCATGCTCCGCGCCGTCAAGGACGACCGCGAACTCGCCCGCCTCGCCGCCGCCGGAGCCGCCGCCGACGCCGCCTACGCGCAGATCCTCCACGTCCCCTTCACCGGCCGCCGCGAAAGCGACGTCGCCGCCGACCTCGCCGGCCTGCTCCGCGCACACGGCCACTCCCAGGTCGACTTCACCGTCGTCGGCTCCGGCCCCAACGGCGCCAACCCGCACCACGAGGCCGGCGACCGCGTCATCCGGCGCGGCGACATGGTCGTCCTCGACTTCGGCGGCCTCAAGCACGGCTACGGCTCCGACATCTCCCGCACCGTCCACGTCGGGGAACCCACCGCCGAGGAACAGCGCGTCCACGACATCGTCCGCGAGGCCCAGCAGGCCGGCTTCGCGGCCGTCCGCCCCGGCGCCGCCTGCCAGGACGTCGACCGCGCCGCCCGCGCCGTCATCACCGAATTCGGCTACGGCGACCGCTTCATCCACCGCACCGGCCACGGCATCGGCGTCACCACCCACGAACCGCCGTACATGGTCGAGGGCGAGGAGCAGTCCCTCGTCCCCGGCATGTGCTTCTCCGTCGAGCCCGGCGTCTACCTCCCCGGCCGCTTCGGCGTCCGCATCGAGGACATCGTCACCGTCACACAGGACGGCGGCCGCCGCCTCAACGAGGCCCCCCGGGAGCTGGCGATCGTGGAGTAACCCCCCTCGCAGCGGGCCTCACGGACCCAGCACCACCGCCGACTCGCCCGGAACGTGCAGGCGCCCGTCGGGCCCCGGGTGCTCCACCGGCTCCCACGAGGCCAGCACCCGCACCCCGTTGCGGCCCAGCGCCACCGTCACCGACTCCGTCCCCAGGTTCACCACCACCCGGACGTCACCCCGCCGGAACGTCAGCCACCGCCGCTCCTCGTCGAAGGCGACCCGGACCGCCGCCAGGTCCGGGTCGCGCAGGTCCGGCTGCGAACGACGCAGCCGGATCAGCGTCCGGTACCACTCCAGCAGCCAGGCGTGCGACTCCCGCTCCGGCTCCGCCCAGTCCAGGCACGACCGCTCCCGGGTCGCCGGATCCTGCGGGTCCGGCACTTCTTCCGCCTTCCAGCCGTGCTCCGCGAACTCCCGGCGCCGGCCGTTGCGCACCGCCTCCGCCAGCCCCGGGTCCTGGTGGTCGGTGAAGTACTGCCAGGGCGTCCCCGCCCCCCACTCCTCGCCCATGAACAGCATCGGGACGAACGGCCCCGTCAGGGCCAGCGTCGCCGCGCAGGCCAGCAGCCCGGGGGAGAGGGACGCCGACAGCCGGTCCCCCAGCGCCCGGTTGCCGACCTGGTCGTGGGTCTGGGAGTAGCCCAGGAAGCGGTGCGCCGGGGTGCGGCGGCGGTCCACCGGCCGGCCGTGGGAGCGGCCACGGAAGGAGGACCAGGTGCCGTCGTGGAAGAACCCCCGGGTCAGCGTCTTGGCCACGGCGCCGAGCGGAGCGACGGCGAAGTCGGCGTAGTAGCCCTGGGACTCCCCGGTCAGCGCGGCGTGCAGCGCGTGGTGGAAGTCGTCGTTCCACTGCGCGTGCAGACCGAGACCGCCGGAGGGCCGCGGCGTGGTCAGGCGCGGGTCGCACTGGTCGGACTCGGCGATCAGGAACAGCGGCCGCGCCGACTCGGCGGCCAGCGCGTCCACCGCCGCCGAGAGCTCCTCCAGGAACGACAGCGCCCGCCCGTCGGCCAGCGCGTGCACGGCGTCCAGCCGCAGCCCGTCGATCCGGTAGTCCCGCAGCCAGGCCAGGGCGCTCCCGATCAGGTACGCCCGCACCTCGTCGGAACCCGGCGCGTCCAGGTTCACCGCCGCGCCCCACGGCGTGTGGTGGGTGTCGGTGAAGTACGGGCCGAAGGCGGGGAGGTGGTTGCCGGAGGGGCCCAGGTGGTTGTGGACCACGTCCAGCACGACCCCGAGGCCCGCCGCGTGCGCCGCCTCCACGAACCGGGCCAGCCCCGCCGGCCCCCCGTACGGTTCGTGCACCGCCCAGGGCGCCACCCCGTCGTAGCCCCAGCCGTGCCGGCCCGGGAAGGGACAGACCGGCATCAGCTCCACGTGCGTCACGCCCAGCGAGGTCAGGTGCCCCAGGCGGGCGGCCGCCGCGTCGAAGGTGCCCTCGGGAGTGAAGGTGCCGACGTGCAGCTCGTACAGCACCGCGTCCTGGAGCGGGAGGCGCGGGGACGCCGTGCGGGGGGTGAGCGCCTCGAAGTCGACCACGGCGGACAGGCCGTCCGTACCGTCCGGCAGCCGCCGCCCGCGCGGGTCCGGGCGGACGACGGGATCGTCGCCGAGCTGGAACCCGTACCGGTCGCCGTCGCCCGCCGGGGCCTGCGCCGTCCACCAGCCCGCGCGGCCGGGCGACGGATCGGGCGTCATCTCGTAAGCGGTGTCACCGAGTCGCACGGCGACCCGGCCTGTCAGCGGTGCCCACACCTCGAACTGCACGGACGGTCCCCTTGTTCTCGGTCGATCCGGTCGATCCGGTCGGATCCGGCGGCGTCGTTCAGCATGCGTATCGTGCCCATCATTCCGGGCCCGCCGGGGGAGTTCTGGACACTCCGCACCCGACGGGCCGACAATCACCCTGTGACGTCCGGTTTCGAGTTCCCCGCCCACCCCGCCCCGCGGCTGTCCGACGCGGAACGGGACCGGGCGCTGGACCGGCTCAGGGAAGGCGCCGCCCTCGGGAAGCTGTCGCACGACACCTTCCTGCGCCGCATGGAACTCGCGCTGGTCGCCCGCCGCTCGGAGGACCTGGCCGTGCTGCTGGCCGACCTCCAGACCCGCGAGGGACCGCTCGGCCCCGAAACCCCCTGGACGCACCGGCTGTTCGGCTGGGTGGGGCGCGCCTCGGCCGTCTCGGCGGGGGTCCGGCGGGCCTGGCAGGTCGAACGGCTGCCGAAGCTGCTGCTCCCGCACCCGGCCGCCGGCCCCCTGCGGATCGGCCGCGACCCCGGCAACGGCCTGCGGCTCAGCCACGACACCGTCTCGCGGGCCCACGCGGAGCTGAGCCTGAGGGACGGCGTGTGGCTGCTCAAGGACCTCGGCTCCACCAACGGCACCACCGTCAACGGCCGCCGGGTCACCGGGGCGGCCGTGGTGCGGGTCGGGGACCAGGTGGGGTTCGGGCGGATGAGCTTCCGGCTGACGGCCGGCTGACGGTCGCCGCGCCGCCCGCCGCCCGCCGCCCGCCGCGCGGCGGGCGGAGGGCGGAGGGCAGGATGTCCTCCCATGGACCACGACTCCCGCATCCGGCCGGCCCGGCCCGACGACCTCCCCCGCCTCGTCGAACTCATCCACGAGCACGTCGCCTACGAGAAGGCGGCCCCCCGGCCGGCGGGCCTCGCCGAGCGCCTCGGGTCCCGGCTGTTCGCCGAAGGCGCCCCGCTGTGGGTGCTGCTCGCCGAGACCCCCGACGGCACGGTGGCGGGATACGCCGCCTGCTCGGAGGAGTTCGCGTTCTGGGACGCGTCCCCCTACCTCCACATGGACTGCCTCTACCTGGCGGAGGAGGCCCGCGGCCACGGCCTCGGCGCCGCCCTGATGGCGGCCGTGGCGGACCTCGCCCGGGAGCGGGGCCTCGACCACGTCGAGTGGCAGACCCCGGACTGGAACGAGGGCGCGATCCGCTTCTACGACCGCCTGGGCGCCGGCGGCCGGGCCAAGCGCCGCTACGCCTGGCCCGTCTGAAGACACCGGTGGGCGGCGAGGACCGTCCGCGCCTGGTGCTCCACCTGCGTGGCCACCGGCACCGGACGGGCCCGGAACCGGGCCGAGAACTCCTCGGACCACCCCGTCACCAGCCGGTCCAGCCCCGGCGCCGCCGGATGCCCCTGCGCCCGCACCACCCGCCACAGCATGGCGGCGGCCCGCAGCGGCAGGCGCCGCCCGAAGGCGTCCAGGCTCGCCAGGGCGGCCGTGGTCGTCCCGGAAGGCGTCCCCGAGGCCGTCCACCCGGCGGTGACCTGCGGGATGAGCCACAGCGTCCAGTCCACCGCCCGCAGCAGCGCGGCGGCGTCCGGGTCCGCCGCCCCGACCCCCTCGCGCAGCTCGGCGACCCGCGCCGCGTCCCCGTCCAGCCGCCCGGCCAGCATCCGCAGGGCGCCCCGCGGGTCCGGGTGCGGGGCGGGGTCGTCCACCAGGTCGGAGGCCCACATGGGCACCTCGACGATCGCGGTGGTGGTCCCGCCGTGGCACCAGGTGCTCAGCCGCGTGTCCTCGGAGTGGGAGCCGATGGCCCCCGCGCGGGGCATCACGAAGATCCCCGGACCGGGCGAGGCCCACCCGGCGGCGTCGGAGGCCCCGGTCTCCACCGGGATCCGCAGCTCGGCGGCCGACTTCCCGAACGGCTCGGCCAGCCCGGGCAGGTCCCGGGTGAGCTGCACCCACGAACCCCCGAGGTCCGTACCGTGCAGGGAGACCTGGAGGACGGGACGCAGCTCGTCGATCAGCCCGGTCAGCGCCACGGCCTCCGGCGGGAGCCGGTCCGGGGGCAGCAACGACGGCGCCCACTCGGGCTGTTCGGGGCCGGGCGGCCGGTAGAAGTGCCGGTGGTAGTCGAGCACGGAGGAGGGGAGCGGGGTGCGGTGCAGCTCGGCGCCGTCGGGGTCGGCGCAGAGCAGGAAGTGCCACCCCGTCCCGCCGCCCGGGGCCCCGGCCGCCCGCCGCGCGAGGTCCAGCGCGGTGGCCCCGCCGACGGGCTCGTTGGCGTGCGCCCCGGCGACGACCAGCACCTCCCGCCCCCGGCCCCCGCGCCCGTCGACGGAGAGCACCCACAGCGGCCGCCCGCCCCGCGACTCCCCGACCTGACGCAGCCGCACCCGGCCGGGGTACTCGTCGGCCATCGCCCGTGCGGCCAGGGCGAGTTCGTGCGGGGCGGGATAGCGCATGTCACGGAGGAGGCTCACCCCCATGCCATGCCCGCCACACGCCTGCCCTACTGCACCCAAACGTCTGTGCCGGTCCCCTGCGGGGGGCGGGGGACCGAGGGGGCGGGGTGCTGCGGGGGCGGGGGTCCGCGGGGGCGGGAGAGGACAGCCGGTCGGGACCCGCAGGGGTCGGGGTGTCACCTGGGCGGTCTCAGAGATCGGTTGGGGCTTTCCCGTCAGTCTCATCGTCCTTCCGTGTCGGGCCGGCCTGTCAAGGGCGCTCCTTCGTCGCGTCGCTGCGCGATGGCCTTCGGCCACCCTTGACAGGCCGTCCCGCCACGGAAAAACGAAGACTGCCGGGAAACCCCCAAAGAAACGGGACGGATGTACCTGAGACATCCGGCCGTGTCAGGGAGCAGGCGAGGTCGTCGGGGGCCGCCTGACCGGGCATCCGGCCCCCGCGCGAGCGCAAGCGGGGCCGACCCACGCGTCAGATCGCTACGCGCTCCTCCCGGCTTAGCGTCCGCCGTCCGTCTGGGGCTGATACCCGCACCAAAGGACGATGAGATCGACATCCGGGGCCGTCCCGCGCGTCAGATCGCTACGCGCTCCTCTTTTCTCGGCGTCCGGGGGTGGTCGTGGGCTGGGATGCCCTGCCACTCGTCGTCTGGTGCGGTCAGAAAGCCAAGACGGCCGCCGGACGCTGAGATGAGCGAAGCGCGTAGCGATGTGGGGCGCCGGAGGGCCCGGATGTCGTCCTGATCGTCCTTTGGTGCGGGTATCAGCCCCAGACGGCTGCCAGACGCTGGGGCATGAGGAGCGCGTAGCGATCTGGGGCGCCCACCGGCCCCGGATGACGACTCCGTCGTCCCCGGGCGACGGCAGCGAGCCCAGACGGGCGGCGGACGCTAAGCCGGGAGGAGCGCGTAGCGATCTGACGCGTACGTCGTCCCCGATTGCCCTCGCGGCGGGGCCGGATGGGATGTCTGCCGGCCCCCGACGACCCCGGAGGCTCCCTGATCCGGCCGGATGTCTCATGTACATCCGTCCCGTTTCTTTGGGGGTTTCCCGGCAGTCTTCGTTTTTCCGTGGCGGGACGGTCTGTCAAGGGTGGCCGAAGGCCATCGCGCAGCGACGCGACGAAGGAGCGCCCTTGGACAGGCCGGCCCGACACGGAAGGACGATGAGACTGACGGGAAAGCCCCAACCCCTCCCTGAGACCGCCCCGCCGGGACCCCGCCCCCTACCCCGCCCGTACCAGCGCAGCCACCGGCCCCCTCGCCAGGAGCCGGGTCAGGCGGACCTCGCCCTCGTACGGGGCCGACGGGTGCGGTCCGTGGGCCGGGAGCCACTGGCCCGGGGGGAGGGCGAGGGCGGTGTCGCGCCAGCCGCCCGCTTCCGCCAGGCGGTGGGAGAGGCGGGTGACCACCGCCACCAGGCCCCCCAGGCGGGCGTAGGCCAGGCAGTGGTCGGAGGCCGGGCCCCGCGCGGCCAGCGGGGCGTAGCCCCGGAACAGGGCGGGGCGGCTGCGGCGCAGGCGGAGCAGGGCGGCCGTCAGGGCGAGCTTCTCCTCCCCGAGGGCCGCCGGGGCGGTGCCCGAGTCCAGGGCGGCCAGCGCCTCCCGGGGGAACTCGGCCGGGCGGCGGTTGTCCGGGTCCACCAGGGCGCGGTACTCGTACTCGGAGCCCTGGTAGACCTCCGGCACGCCCGGCATGGTCAGGTGCAGCAGGGTCATGCCCAGTACGTTCGCCCGGGCCGCCTCCGCCAGTGCGGGCGGCAGGTCCAGCGGGGCCGGGGGGACGAGATCGGCGATGCCCGCCTCGTACGCCGGGTCGGGGTCGGTCCAGGAGGTGTGCAGCGCCGCCTCCCGGGCGGCCTTCAGCAGGGCCGCCTCCAGCCGGGGGCCCCGCTCGGGGACGTCGCCCAGCCCGAGCGCGCTCTGCCGGGCCACCCAGGCCAGCTGCGGATCCCGGCCCCCGGCCGCCCCCGCCTCCCGCAGCCCCCCCGAACCCGCACCCACCCACCCCGAACCCGAACCCGCACCCGCCCCCGAACCCGCCCCCTCCGCCAGCGTTGCGATGCGGGCGCGGACGTCCGCGCTGCGCTTCGTGTCGTGGGTGGACAGGACCGTGCCCGCGGCGGGCCGCTCCCGTTCGCGTTCCGCGCAGTACGCGTGGAACTCCGCCACCGACACCGCCGGGGCCCCCGGATCGCCGCCGACCTCCGTCGCCGAGAGCAGTGGGGCCCAGCGGTAGAAGGCGCGGTCCTCCAGGGACTTGGCGCGCAGGGCCGCCGAGGTCTGGGCGAAGCGGGCCGCGAAGGCGGGGCTGCGTTCCAGCAGGCCGAGTACGCCCTCCACCGCGGCCGTCCCGGCCCGCGCGGCGGCCCGGTCGCGGGTCCCGGCGTCCGGGCCCGGACCGCCGGGGTAGGTGCGGTACACCGGTGAGGCGATGAGCAACTCCCTCACGGCCGGCGCCAGTTCCGGGCCGGCCCAGCGTTCCAGGGTGCCCAGCTCGGCGGCCAGGTCGCCGGTCAGGACCTCGCGGGCGGCCGTCGAGGCCGTCTCCTCCCAGTCGGACGTCCCCGTCGACTCCCCGTACCTGCGCGCCAGTTCGCCGGCCCCCGCCGGATCCGTGAACACCCCGTCCACCCGGTGCAGGGCGTCGTACCCGGTGGTGCCCGCCACCGGCCAGGACGGCGGCAGCCGTTCCTCGCGGGCCAGGATCTTCTCGACCACCACCCAGCAGCCGGCGCCCACCGCGGTCCGCAGCCGCCGCAGGTACCCCTCGGGGTCGGCCAGCCCGTCGACGTGGTCGATCCGCAGGCCCGCCACCACTCCGTCCCGGACCAGCTCCAGCACCTTGGCGTGGGTGGCGGCGAAGACGGCCGGGTCTTCCACCCGTACCCCGATGAGGTCCGAAATGGTGAAGAAGCGGCGGTAGTTGAGGGAGGTCCGGGCCTCGCGCCACCAGGCGGGCCGGTACCACTGCGCGGCGAGCAGCTCCGGCAGCGGCAGTTCCTCCGTCCCGGCGCGCAGGGGGAACTCCCGGTCCCCGCAGCGCAGCAGCCGCGCCCTGGCGTCCACCGTGAACGGCTCGTCGGGCTCCGCGAGCACCGGCAGCAGGACCTGCCCGCCGCCCGCCTCCCAGTCGATGTCGAACCACCGCGCGTACGGCGACTCCGGTCCCTCCAGCAGGACCTCCCACAGCGGCCGGTTCAGCCGCAGCGGCGACGGCACCGCCATGTGGTTCGGGACGATGTCGAGGACCAGCGCGAGCCCCCGCTCCCGCGCGGCCGCGGCCAGTGCGCGCAGTCCCCGCTCGCCGCCGAGTTCCTCCCGGACCCGCCCGTGGTCGGTGACGTCGTACCCGTGCCCCGAGCCCGGCACCGCCTCCAGGACGGGGGAGAGGTGGAGGTGCGACACGCCGAGGGAGGCGAGGTACGGTACGGCTGCCCCGGCCGCGGCGAACGGGAACGCGGGCGTGAGCTGGAGACGGTACGTCGACGCCGGAACGACGGGTGTCCCGACGTCGGATTCCGATGGGCTGATTGAATTCCGCTGGCTCATGAGAACGTACGTACCCAGTCGGCGTGATTCCGTGCCATGACCCAATGCATCCGGGTGACTGCGTCGCGTTAGTGTCGATCAAGTGGCTTCAAGCGTCAGCACCTACCGACACGTCATCGCCCTGACCGGGCCCCTCCTCCCCCTCGTCTCCTTCTTCGCCCGACTGCCCGTCGCGATGTCCCAGTTCGGGAGCGTCCTGCTGGTGTCCGAGACCAGCGGCTCCCTCGCCACCGCCGGCATCGTCGGCGGCACGCTCTCCGCCGGCCAGGTGGTCTTCGGGCCGGTCCTGGGCCGGCTCGCCGACCGCCGCGGACAGCGGCCGGTCGTCCTCGCCGCGGCGGCGGTCAACGCCGTGGCCACCGCCGGCCTCGTCGCCGGGGCCCTCACGGGGCTGGCCACCGCCGCGCTCGCCGCCGTCGGCTTCGTGGCCGGGGCCTCCGTCCCGCTGATCGGGCCCCTCGCCCGGACCCGTTCCGTGGCGCTCGCGCACCGGGCGGGGTCCGGCGAGGGCGTGGTGGCGGCGGTGCATTCGCTGGAGGGCACCCTCGACGAGGTCTCCTTCGTCTTCGGCCCCGCCCTCGTCGGCCTCGCCGCGCTCGCCCTGCACCCGGCCGTCGCCCTCGGCGGCGCGGCCGCCCTCGTCGCCGTCTTCGGCACCGCCTACGCCCTCCACCCGACGGCCGCGGTCACGGCCGGGAACCCCGCGCGGGCCCGGGGGAAGGGCGTCCGGGCGCCCCGCCAGCCCCGCGTGGTGCACGCCGTGCGCGGCTCCCTCGCCCTCCAGGGAGCCATGTTCGGCGCCTGCCAGGCCGGAATCGCCGCCCTCACCGCCCGGTTGGGCGTGCCCGGCCAGGCCGGCATCGTGTACGCCGCGATGGGCGTGGTCAGCGCCGTCGTGGGCCTCGCGCTCGGCGCGCTGCCCGCCCGCTACGGGCTGCGGCTGCGCTGGCGGGCGGCGACGGGCGCGGCGCTGGTGCTGTCGGTGCCGCTGCTGTTCACTCAGACGCTGTGGCCGCTGTACGCGGTCGTGACCGTCCTCGGAGCGGCCTACGCCCCGCACCTGATCACCGCGTTCGCCCTCACCGAGCGGGTCGTGGCGCCGTCCCGGCTCGCCGAGGCGATGGCCTTCGCGGCCAGTTCGCTCGTGGCCGGGCAGGCGGTGGCGCTGGCCGTCTCGGGGCGGCTCGCGGAAGCGTACGGGCCCGCCGGAGCCTTCGCCGTGGCCGTGGGGGCGGCCGCGCTGTGCCTGACGATCGCCCTGGTCACCCGGGTGCCGTCGGCCCGGCCCGGAGCCGCCCGGGCGGAGCCGGCCAAGGCGTTCGTGCCGGCCCAGCGCACCGCCTCCTCGGAGGGTTCGGGGGCGCCGGGCGGCGCCGCCGGCTACGCGGGCCGCTGAAGCACCGCCAGGCACCGGCCCGTCAGCGCCACCCGGTCCCCGGCGGCGTACTGCGGCCCGGTTCCGGGCGCCGGCACCTCCGCCCGCGCGGTGTCCACGACGAGTCGCCAGTGCGCGCCGTGCCCGGCGGGGACGGTGAACTCCTGCGGGTCGGCGCCCGCGTTGAACATCAGCAGGAACGAGTCGTCGGTGATCCGCTCGCCGCGCGAGCCGGGCTCGGAGATCGCCTCGCCGTTGAGGAACACCGTCAGGGCGCGCGCGTGCTGCGCCTGCCAGTCCCGGGCCCGCATCTCCTCGCCGTGCGGGGTGAACCAGGCGATGTCGGAGAGCTCGTCGTGGGTGCCCTCCACCGGCCGGCCGTGGAAGAACCTGCGCCGCCGGAACACCGGGTGGTCGCGGCGCAGCCACACCATCCGCCGGGTGAACTCCAGCAGGGCGGGCGCGGGTTTGCCCGGCTCGGGCCAGGTCAGCCAGGACAGTTCGTTGTCCTGGCAGTAGGCGTTGTTGTTGCCGCCCTGGGAGCGGGCGAACTCGTCGCCGTGGCTCAGCATGGGCACGCCCTGGGACAGCATCAGGGTGGCGATGAAGTTGCGCATCTGCCGTTCCCGCAGCTCCAGGACCGCGGGGTCCTCGGTCGGCCCCTCGACGCCGCAGTTCCAGGACCGGTTGTGGGTCTCGCCGTCCCGGTTCCCCTCCCTGTTGGCCTCGTTGTGCTTCTCGTTGTACGAGACCAGGTCGTGCAGGGTGAACCCGTCGTGGCAGGTGGCGAAGTTGATGGAGGCCAGCGGGCGCCGGCCGTCGTCCTGGTAGAGGTCGGAGGAGCCCGTCAGCCGTCCGGCGAACTCGGCCAGGGTGCGCGGCTGGCCGCGCCACAGGTCCCGTACGGTGTCGCGGTACTTGCCGTTCCATTCGGTCCACAGCGGCGGGAAGTTGCCCACCTGGTAGCCGCCCTCGCCCAGGTCCCAGGGCTCGGCGATCAGCTTCACCTGGCTGACCACCGGGTCCTGCTGCACCAGGTCGAAGAACGACGACAGCCGATCGACCTCGTGGAACTGCCGGGCCAGGGTGGCCGCCAGGTCGAAGCGGAAGCCGTCCACGTGCATCTCGGTCACCCAGTACCGCAGCGAGTCCATGATCAGCTGGAGGACGTGCGGGGAGCGCATCAGCAGCGAGTTCCCCGTGCCGGTGGTGTCCGTGTAGTGGCGGGGGTCGTCCGCGAGCCGGTAGTAGGAGGCGTTGTCCAGGCCCCGGAAGGAGAGGGTCGGACCCAGGTGGTTGCCCTCGGCGGTGTGGTTGTAGACCACGTCCAGGATCACCTCGATCCCGGCCTCGTGCAGGGCGCGCACCGCCGACTTGAACTCCAGCACCTGCTGGCCCCGGTCGCCGGAGGCGTAGCCGTTGTGCGGGGCGAAGAACCCGATGGTGTTGTAGCCCCAGTAGTTGCTGAGCCCGTCGTTGACGAGCCGGTGGTCGTTGACGTACTGGTGTACGGGCATCAGCTCCAGGGCCGTCACGCCGAGCTTCACCAGGTGGCCGATGACCGCCGGGTGCGCGAGGGCCCCGTACGTGCCGCGCAGTTCCTCCGGCAGCTCCGGATGACGCATGGTCAGGCCCTTGACGTGGGCCTCGTAGAGCACGGTGTGGTGGTACTCGTGGCGCGGGGGCCGGTCGTTGGCCCAGTCGAAGTAGGGGTTCACCACGACGGAACTCATGGTGTGGGGGGCCGAGTCCAGGTCGTTGCGCGAGTCGGGCCGGCCGAAGTGGTAGCCGTAGACCTCCTCGCCCCAGTCGATCCGCCCGCTGATGGCCCGCGCGTACGGGTCCAGCAGCAGCTTCGCCGCGTTGCAGCGCAGCCCGCGCTCGGGCTCGTACGGGCCGTGTACCCGGAACCCGTACCGCTGCCCGGGCATCACCCCGGGGAGGTAGGCGTGCCGGACGAAGGCGTCCGTCTCCCGCAGCTCGACGGCGGTCTCGGAACCGTCGTCGTGCAGCAGGCACAGCTCGATGCGGCGGGCGGCCTCCGAGTAGACCGCGAAATTGGTGCCGGCGCCGTCGTACGTGGCGCCCAGCGGATACGCCTGTCCCGGCCAGACCTGCATCAGCAACGACTCTTTCCATCCTGGTCCGGGTCGATCCGGCGCGGATCACGTCTCTGCCGAATCTTCCCCGAAAGACGCTCCGCACGCGTGGACTTGGGATGCTCCTGCCGAGTGAACCGGAGAGCTGATATGCGGATCGACGGACCGTCCGGGCATCACATAATGGTCCGACGGACGGTCGGCCGGGGTGGGCGTGATCACCTCGGCCGGCTTCGGGCTGCATCGGGCCGCGCGCGCGGAGTACCCTTCCGTGATCACTGGAGACGGGCGTCCGGACGCAGAAGGCGGTGCACGAGTGAGCTCGGGAGGTCTGGAGCTGCCCCCTGGTGACAGCGGACACGAGGGCGGCCCGGCGGACGCCCCAGGCGGTGTGCCGGGGGCGGTGGCCGGGGCTTCGGTCTCGCTGGCCCCGCCGGCGGCCGGGGAGGTGCGGGCCGGGGCGGAGCTGGACTGGAGCGCGGACGCGTGGAGCGAGGTCCGGACGCGGGCCCAGCGCGCGGGCCGTGCGTACATCTGGCTGAACCTCATCGAGCAGCGGCTGCGGTCGGTGGTGGGCGCGGTGCTGCGGCCCGTCTACGAGCCCGTGCACGGCGGGGACGACTGGGTGGTCGCGGCCGCCGGCCCCGCCGGGCAGGAGTGGGTGCAGCGGGCGGTGGCGGTGCGCGAGGTCAGCCGGCGCAAGGGCTACCTCCTCGACCCGGCCGACGACAACGTGCTGAGCTTCCTGACGCTGCCGCAGCTGCGGGAGCTGATGGTCCAGCACTGGCCGTGCTTCGAGCCGTACTTCGACGACCGGCGCGAGATCGAGCTGGCGCTCGACGAGCTGGAGGTCACGCGGAACGTGGTCTCGCGCAACCGGGCGCTGTCGCGGGCGGTGCTGGAGCAGGCGGAGCGTGCCTCGGCGCGGCTGCTGGAGGTGCTGGGCGCGGGGTCGGGCAGCCCGTCGGCGGACCGGCTGCCGATCGACGCCGTCGAGGACCTCGTCGGGGACCGGTACGCGGACGTCATCTCCGTCCATCCGGACCGGGTGCGGCTCCAGCGGCAGCTGCCGGCGGAGGACCTGTTCGGGGGCGCGCGGCGGCTCGACGCGATCGGCATAGGCCTCAACCTGCTGGTGCAGAACTTCTCGGGCCGCCGGCTGGTGCGGCTGTCGGAGGCCGGCTGCCGGGTGCGTCTGCTGTTCCTCAACCCGGCGAGCAGCGCCGTCAAGCGGCGCGAGCGCGAGCTGGGGCTGCGCAAGGGCGAGCTGAGCCGGTCGGTGGAGATGAACATCCTGCACGTGCGCCGGGTGCGGGCGGGACTCACGGACCCCTCGCGCTTCGACATCCACGTCTTCGACGAGACCCCGCGCTTCACCGCCTATCTGGTGGAGGGGCAGTCCTCGGGCATCGCGGTGGTCCAGTCGTACCTGCGGCGGGCCCGGGGGATGGAGGCACCGGTGCTGGTGCTGCGCGGGGGCGGGCGGGGGGTCCCGAAGGACGCGGACCACGGCCTGTTCCAGACCTACCGCGAGGAGTTCGAGTCGATGTGGGAGGACTCGCGCCCGGTGTCCTGACGCCGGGTCCCGCAGGAGCCGCGCGGGAGCGGCCGCGGGGGGTGGGCGCGTCCGGTGTCAGTGCCTCGTGGCAGGCTGAAACGCGTTGACCGGAAATACGGGGGAGGGGCGCGTCATGGAGGCGTGGCACGGGGGAGCGGTGGCCGGGGCCGGCCGGCAGGCGGCGGGGGCCGTGCGATGAGCTGGCTCGGCGGGCCGCTGGTGGCCTTCGACCTGGAGACCACCGGCACCGACGTGGAGAGCGACCGCATCGTCACGGCGGCGGTCGTACGGCTCGATCCGGACGGCTCCGTCGCGGGGGAGCGGACCTGGCTGCTCGATCCGGGGGTGGCCATACCGGAGCAGGCCTCGGCGATCCACGGCATATCGACGGAGCACGCCCGGGCGCACGGGGCGCCGGCCGCGTCGGCGGTCGCGCAGATCGCGGGGGCCGTCGCCGAGGGGCTGCGGGCCGGGACGCCGCTGGTGGTGATGAACGCGCGCTACGACCTGTCGTTGCTGGACCGGGAGTGCCGGCGCCACGGGGCCGAGTCGGTCAGCGAGCGGCTGGGCGGGGCCCCGTGGCCGGTCATCGATCCGCTGGTGATCGACAAGCACGTGGACAAGTACCGCAAGGGCAAGCGGGCCCTGCACGCGCTGTGCGCGCACTACGGGGTGCCGCTCGACGACGCGCACGACGCGCGGGCGGACGCGGTGGCCGCGGCCCGCGTGGTGCGGAGCATGGCCGAGCGGCACCGGCGCGTCGGCGTGATGGCCCTGGCGGACCTGCACGACCTCCAGGTCCGGGCGGCGGCCGAACAGTCGGTCTCGCTCCAGGCCTACCTGCGGCGCACCGCGGATCCGTCGGCGGTCGTCGAACCGGCCTGGCCGCTCATACCCCGCAGCCGCTGACGGGGTTCGTCCCGGGCGGTTCGTCGTAGGCGACGTGGAGGTCGCGGAAGCGGGGGTCGCAGGGCAGGCTGCGGCAGTAGTGGCGGTGCCGTCGCGCGCGGTCCGGGTGGGCGGCGACGTGCGCGGGACCGGCCAGGGCCACGTCGAGGAAGACGGCGGCGCCCAGCCGGAAGGGCTTCGCGCTGCCCGTCAGGAACAGGGTCTCGGCGTGGATGCTCTGGTGGAGGCGGTCCCGGTTCTCCGCGTGGTGGAGGGACGCGTACTCCTCGTCGGCGGGCTCGGTGAGGGAGAGGTCCACGGTCCGGGGGCGGCCCGGGGAGAGCCGGGACCGCAGTCCCTTCCAGCGTGAGGGCGCCCACTGCAGGGAGTGGTGGAGCAGGACGAGGTCCAGCCGGCGGGAACCCGCGCCCGGCGCCGGGCCGCGCAGGGGCAGGTGGACCAGGGAGCGGGGCGAGGTGGCCGCCAGGGTCCACAGCCCCGCCATGAGCAGGGCCGCGTCCCGGTCGACGTACGCGTTCAGCCACCAGGAGTCGTCGAAGAGGCCGGCGTGCTCCGGCGGCCGGGCCGGGCGGACGACGCGGAAGGCCTCCGGGCCGCGCCGGGCCTCGTGGACGGTGAGGTGCAGCTTCACGTCCATCAGAAGGGGTACCAGCGCACCTCGGGGTCGCCGTCGCGCAGGGAGGCCACGCGGCGGCGGAACTCCGCCAGGGCCTTCGGGTCGGCCGGGGCGTGCTGGGCGACCCAGGCGCAGCTGGCGGTCTCGCGGGCGCCGCGCAGCAGGGCGCAGCCCTCCCAGGCGCGGACGTCCCAGCCGTAGGCGGCGGTGAAGGCCTCGTAGTCGGCCGCGGGCAGCCCGTACCGGTCGCGGGACAGGGCCATCACCACCAGGTCGTGTTCGCGCAGGTCGGCCGAGACGGTCTCCAGGTCGACGAGGACCGGCCCGTCCGGGCCCACGTGGACGTTGCGGGGGAGGGCGTCGCCGTGGATCGGACCCGGGGACAGGTGCGGGGTGAGGGCGGCGACTTCGGCGGCGTAGGCGTCGCGGCGGGCCCGCAGGTAGGCAGCGTCCTCGGGGTCGACGGCCTCCCCGGCCAGCCGCAGCCAGCGTTCGACCCCGCCGAGGAGGTCCCGGGCGGGCAGCGCGAACGGCGGGGCGGGCAGGGCGTGCAGGGTGCGCAGGAGCGCCGCGAGGTCCTCGGGGCCGGCCGGGCGGAGCGCGTCGGGCAGCCGGTGCCACAGGGTCACCGGGTGTCCGTCGACGAGCCGCGGCTGCGGCTCGGCGGCGCGGACCGCCGGGATCCCGGCGCCGGCCAGCCAGCCGGCGACGGCCAGCTCCCGCTCGGCCCGCTCCAGCAGACCGGCCTCCCGCCCGACCTTGACGACCAGGTCGCCGAGGCCGAAGACGGCGTTCTCGCCGAAGGCGAGCAGTTCGGCGGGTCCCGTGAGACCCGCCCGTGTCAGTACGTCCCTGGCCCGTGCCTCGTCCATGTGTGCGTCTCGTCCTTCGCCGGGGGGTCGTCGCGGTGCGCGGTGCTGATCGTGCGGCGCCCAGTCTCGCATCCCCGGGCGGAGAAACGGCTGGTGGGAGCGGGAGGAAAGGGGGAGGGCGGGGCTGCGGCGCAGGACCGGCCAGAGGGTCGGATTCCGTTTGCACGAGACGTATCGTCTCGCTAATGTCGACGACATGACCTCAGCCAAACCCGCTCACATCGCCATGTTCTCCATCGCCGCCCCCGGGCACGTGAACCCGAGCATCGAAGTGATCCGGGAACTCGTCGCCAGGGGCCACCGCGTCAGCTACGCCATCCCCGCCTCCTTCGCCGAGAAGGTCGCGGAGACCGGAGCCGTACCGGTGATCTGGAAGTCCGTCCTGCCCACCGACGACGAGCCGGAGGCCTGGGGCACCGAGCTCATCGACCACATCGAACCCTTCCTGGACGACGCCGTACAGGCGCTCCCGCAGCTCGCGGCCGCCTTCGACGGCGACGCGCCGGACCTCGTCCTCCACGACATCACCGCCTACCCGGCCCGTGTCCTGGCCCACCGCTGGGGGGTCCCCGTGATCTCCCTCTCCCCGAACCTGGTCGCGTGGGAGGGCTACGAGGAGGAGGTGGCCGCCCCCATGACCGCCGAACTGCGCGCGAGCGAGCGCGGCAGGGCGTACTACGCCCGCTTCCGCGCCTGGCTCGACGAGAACGGCATCGACGAGGACCCCGACCGGTTCGTCGGCCGGCCGCGCCGCAGCATCGTGCTGATCCCGCGCGCCCTCCAGCCCCATGCCGACCGGGTCGACGACTCCGTCCACACCTTCGTCGGCTCCTGCCAGGGCGACCGCAGCGCCACCCAGGGCACCTGGCGGCGCCCGGCGGCCGCCGAGGGGAAGAAGATCCTCCTCGTCTCCCTCGGATCCACCTTCACCAAGCAGCCCGCCTTCTACCGCGCCTGCATCGAGGCCTTCGGGGACCTGCCCGACTGGCACGTCGTCCTCCAGATCGGCAGGTTCACCGACGAGGCCGACCTGGGGGCCGTCCCCGCCAACGTCGAGGTCCACCGCTGGGTCCCCCAGCTGGACATCCTCCGCCAGGCCGACGCCTTCATCACCCACGCCGGCGCCGGCGGCAGCCAGGAGGGCCTGGCCACCGGCACCCCGATGGTCGCCGTCCCCCAGGCCGTCGACCAGTTCGGCAACGCCGACATGCTCGCCTCCCTCGGCGTCGCCCGGCACGTCTCGATGGAGGAGGCCGACGCGGCCACCCTGCGCGAGGCCGTCCTCGGGCTGCTCGCCGACCCGCGGGTCGCCGTCCGGGCCGAGGAGATCCGCGCCCGGATGGCCACCGAGGGCGGCACCCGCCAGGCCGCCGACCTCATCGAGGCCGCACTGCCCTAGGGTGCGGCCATGACGAAGCTACCGGCCCCCGTGAAGAAGTACGCGGCGCTGCTGCGCGGCATCAACGTCGGGGGAAAGAAGAAGGTCCCCATGGCCGAACTCCGCGCGGTACTGGAGGGGCTCGGCCACGGGGACGTGAGCACCTACCTGCAGAGCGGCAACGCCGTCTTCAGCAGCGCCGAGCAGGACCCCGCCGCCCTCGCCCGGGGGCTGGAGGCGGCCATCGAGGCCCGCTTCGGCTTCCCGGTGAGCGTCCTCGTGGTCGACGGGGCGTACCTGCGCGCCGTCGCCGACGCCTGCCCCTTCCCGGCCGCCGAGCTGGAGGGCCGGCAGCTGCACGCCACCTTCTTCTCCGAGCAGCCCGCCCCGGACCGCTTCGCGGCCCTCGACCCGGCCGCCTACCTCCCCGAGGAATTCCGGCTGGGCGACCGCGTCCTCTATCTCTACGCCCCCGACGGCCTCGGCCGCTCCGACCTGGGCGCCGCCCTCCACAAGCCGTCCGTCCTCAAGGGCATCGACGCCACCAGCCGCAACTGGAACACGGTGGCCAAGCTCGTGGAGCTGACGGCGGACCAGCCCTGAGGACCGACCCGGCCGCCGGCCCGCCCACGCGGCAACTCGTGGCCCGCCACGGGCCGGTGGGCCTGCGGTGCGGACCGTGTGCCAGGCTCTGGGTATGCGTTACATCATCATCGGCGCCGGTGCGGTCGGCGCGACCATCGGCGGACGGCTCGCCGAGACGGGCCGGGAGGTCGTCCTCGTCGCACGCGGCGCGCACGCCGAGGCGCTGCGGGCGGGCGGCCTGCGGCTGACGACCGCCGACGGGGAACGCGTCCACCGCCTCCCCGTGGCCACGCACCCCGACGACCTCGGCGCCCTGCGCCCGGACGACGTCCTGCTGCTGACCGTCAAGACCCAGGACGCCGTCGCCGCCCTCGACACCTGGGGCGCCGCCGAGGTCGCCGGAGGCGGCACCGCCGCCCAGCGGCTGCCGCTGCTGTGCGCCCAGAACGGCGTGGAGAGCGAACGCCTGGCCCTGCGCCGCTTCGCGCGCGTCTACGGGGTCTGCCTCTGGCTCCCCGCCACCTTCCTGGAGCCCGGCGTGGTCTCGGCGCTCTGCTCCCCGCTCACCGGCATCCTCCACCTCGGGCGGGCCGCCGGCGGGTCCGACGAGCGGATCCGGGCCATCGCCGCCGACCTCGGCAAGGCCGGCTTCGAGGCCCCCGTCGTCGAGGACGTGATGCGCTGGAAGTACGCCAAGCTCCTCGGCAACCTGGGCAACGCGATCCAGGCCACCACCGGCCCCGAGCCCGACCCGGCCAAGGCGGCCCTGCTGCTGCGCGCCGTCCGCGAGGCCAAGGCGGCCTTCGACGCCGCGGGCATCGCCTACGCCTCGGACGCCGAGCAGTCCGCGGCCCGCGACGGCAAGGTGAACCAGCCCGCGGGCGTCCGCGGCGGCTCCTCCTGGCAGAGCCTGGCCCGCGGCACGGGCTCGGTGGAGGCCGACTACCTCAACGGCGAGATCACCCTGCTGGGCCGCCTCCACGGCGTGCCCACCCCCGTCAACGACGTCCTGCGCCACGCGGCGAACATCTTCGCCCGCGAGGCCCTGCCCCCGGGAGCCATGTCGGTCACCGACCTGACCGCCCTGGCCGACGAGGCCGCAGGGCGCGGATAGCCCGCGCCCGCCCCTGACCTATATTGTTCTGGAACCGTAAAGGCCTCACACAAATCAATCGCCTGACAATGATCGCTTCCAGACGCGGTCGACGACGCCATGCACCAGCGTTCCACCGTGAAGGCTTCCCGGGCCGGTTCCCTCCCAGGAATCCCCGAGTGCCTCCGCGACGGCTGACGTGCAGTGGCGATTTTGACGTGCGGAGCGTTCGGCTCGGCGCTGCCTCGCGGATGAGCAGAACAACTTGACGAACGGCTTGAATGTGCAGAACGGCATGGCCCGAGGTGCCACCATCACGGGCGAACCCCACAACCAGGGACCAGGGTCTGTCGGACTCTCCGTGGTCATCCCCGCCTACCGGGAAGAGGAGCGTCTCGCCCCGACCCTGGACCTGGTCCGGGACTACCTCGACGAGCACGTGGGCAGCGGCCCGGCCGCCTGGGAGATCATCGTCGTCGACGACGGCTCCCCGGACAGAACCGCCGCGATAGCGCTCAAGGCCGGGGCCGACGAGCCGCGCATCCGGCTCGTGCAGTCGGAGCAGAACCGGGGCAAGGGCAGCGCCCTGCGCCTGGGCGTCCGCGCCTCCCTGGGCCGACGCGTCCTGATCATGGACGCCGACCTGGCGACGCCGATCGAGGAACTCGCCCGTCTGGAACAGGCACTCGCCGACGACCCGTCCATGGACGCGGCCATCGGCTCGCGCGCCCACCGCGACTCCGCCATCGAGCGCCAGCAGAGCGTGCTGCGCGAGGTCCTCGGCTGGGTCGGCAACCGCGTCATCCGGATGGTCGCCGTACGCGGCATCCGCGACACGCAGTGCGGGTTCAAGCTGTTCGACGGGGACCAGGCCCGGGCCGCGTTCGGCGCCGCCCGCCTCGACGGCTGGGCCATCGACGTCGAGATCCTCCAGTACTACCGGCGCAAGGGCTGGCCCGTGGCCGAGGTCCCCGTCCGCTGGGCGCACCAGGACGGCTCGAAGGTGAAGCTGCTGGACTACCTGCGCACCCTCGGCGAACTGATGAAGCTGAACGCGGGCGGCATCGCCGTCGCCGCGCTCTACCTGCTGGCGTCGCTCTACCTCTACAAGGGCCTCTGGACGGACCTGGACGGGGCGATCCTGGCCCACTCGCTCCAGGACCAGAACCAGTGGGAGTGGTTCTTCGGCGTCACCGCCGACAACGTCGCACATCTGCGCAACCCGTTGTTCACCGACCTCCAGAACATGCCGGACGGCGTGAACCTGATGGCCAACACGGTGATGCTCGGGCTCTCGGTGCCCATGACACCGGTCACCCTGCTGTTCGGGCCGACCGTCGCCCTGGCGCTGGTCTTCACCCTCGGCATCGCCGCGACGGCCTGGGCCTGGTACTGGCTGATCCACCGCCGCCTGACGGACAGCCGCTGGGCGGCCGCGGCCGGCGGCGCACTGGCGGCGCTCGCCCCGCCGATGATCTCGCACGCCAACGCGCACCCGAACTTCTGCGTCCTCTTCATGATCCCGGTCATCATCGACCGGGCCCTGCGCCTGTGCGCGGGCAAGAACGTGGTCCGCGACGGCGTCCTGCTGGGCCTGTTCACCGCCTACCAGATCTTCCTGGGCGAAGAGCCCTTCCTCCTGGCCGCGATGGGCATGGCGATCTTCGCCCTCATCCACGCCTGCTACGACCGGGCCAACGCGCGCGCCGCCGTCAAGCCGCTGGCCAAGGGCCTCGGCATCGCGGCCGCCGTATCCATACCGATCGTCGCCTTCCCCCTGTACTGGCAGTTCTTCGGCCCGCAGAGCTACCACTCGGTGCTCCACGGCGACAACGGCGCCGGCAACCCGCTGCGCGCCCTGAGCGAGTACCCGGCGCGCTCGCTGTTCGGCGACGCCGAGACCGCCGGCAAGCTGTCGATGAACACCACCGAGCAGAACGCCTTCTACGGCTGGCCGCTGCTGGCGCTGGCCATCGGCATCACCCTGTGGATGTGGCGCCGCCCCCTGGTCCGGGCCCTGGGCTTGACCGCCGTGGTCGCGGCCGTGCTGTCCCTCGGCCCCCGGGTCGAGCTCGACAAGTTCGGCATCACCGTGCCCGCCCCCTGGCGGCTGCTGCGCCACCTCCCGCTGCTGGAGTCGGTGATCGAGAGCCGGGTGGCGATGGTGTGCGCCCCCGTCTTCGGCATGCTGCTCGCCCTCGCGCTGGACCGGATACGGGGCTTCCGTTCCGGGGACCACCGCACCGTCGGCTACCTCGCCGTCGCGGCCGCCCTGGTCCCCATCCTGCCGCTGCCCCTGGTCACCAAGGACCGCGAACCGGTCCCGTCCTTCATCACCCAGGGCCTCTACAAGGACTACCTGAAGGACGGCCGCTCGCTGGTCCCGGTCCCCCTGCCCGACCCCGGCGCCGCCGCCGCCCTGCACTGGCAGAGCAGCACCGGCTTCGGCTTCAAGCTGGCCGGCGGGTACTTCAACGGTCCCGACGGTCCCGACCGCGTGGGCATCTACGGCGCCAAGCCGCGCATGCTCTCCACCCTCCTGAACGACGTCCGCTGGGGCACCGTCACGCCCCCGGACACGATCACCCCGCAGATGCGCGATCAGGCCCGTGAGGACCTGGCGTACTGGAAGGCGGGCCTGCTGGTCCTGCCGAAGGACCAGCAGCGCGCCAAGGAACTGCGCGGCACCCTCTCCGGTCTCCTGGGCAAGGAGCCGCAGGTGGTCGCCGACTGCCTGATCTGGCAGGTGGACGCCGCCTAGGCCGCGCACCACCGAGGGGGGCCACGGCGGATGCCGTGGCCCCCCTCGTGCGTGTGCGGGGTGTGGTTCAGACCGCCCGGGCGGTCAGGCCGGTGTGCGGCGCGCGGGCCGGGGAGGCCGCGTCGTAGCGGAGCAGGAGGAGGCGGGCCAGGTCCGGGGCCGCGCCCAGGACCTCCGCCACCGCGTCCGCGCCGGCGGAGCGGGCGCCCGTCGTGATCCGGTCCGGGAGGAAGCCCGGGGCGATGACGTACGGGGCGACCGCCACGCGGCGGACGCCCTCCGCGCGCAGCGCGCGGACGGCGTCCTCCGTACGGGGAAGGGCAGCGGAGGCGAACGCAGGCCGCACGGCACACCAACCGGTGCGCCGCCACTCCCGCGCGATTTCAGCGATCACTGCGATCGCCTCCGGGTCAGAGGATCCGGCGGACGCGAGGACGACACCGGTCGTCGCGCGGTCCGCCGGGGTGAGGCCGACGCCCGCCTCGGCGAGGCGGAGCTCCAGCGAGGAGATCAGGAGCGGGTGCGGGCCCAGGACGTCCGCGACCCGGACCGAGAGGTCCGGGAGACGGGTGGCCGACTCGGCCAGGACCGCCGGGACGTCGGCCTTGGCGTGGAAGGCCCGGGTGAGCAGCAGGGGCAGGGCCACGACCTCCCGGACGCCCGAGAGGTAGAGGGAGGCCAGGGCCTGCGGGACGGTGGGGCCGTTGAAGTCCAGGAAGGCCGTCTCCACGCGGAGCCCCGGCCGCAGCGACCGGACCCGCCCGACGAGGGCGTGCACGGTCGCCGCGTGCCGCGGATCGCGGCTGCCGTGGGCTATGACCAGGAGTGCGGGAGAGGACATGGGGCGCTCGGATCTCAGTTCTTGACCAGCAGACCGCGGCTGCGCAGCACCCACCGCTCGACCGGGCTGAAGATCAGCAGGTCGATGGCGATGCCCACGACCAGGATCAGGACGATCGCCAGGAAAACACCCGGCAGGTCGATGTTGTTCCGGCCGTTCTCCAGGAGCTGGCCCAGGCCCAGGCCCAGGTCGGGGGAGCTGGCGATGATCTCGGCGGCCATCAGGGAGCGCCAGGAGAAGGCCCAGCCCTGCTTGAGGCCGGCGACGTAGCCCGGCAGGGCGGCCGGCAGGACGACGTGCCAGGCGCCGCGCAGGCCGGTGGCGCCCAGGGTGCGGCCGGCCCGCAGGAACAGCGGCGGGATCTGGTCGATGCCGGAGACGAGGCCGTTGGCGATGGACGGGACGGCGCCCAGCAGGATCACCGTGTACATCATGGCGTCGTTGAGGCCGAACCAGAGCACCGCCGGCGGCACCCAGGCGACCGAGGGCAGCGACTGCAGGCCCTGGAGGATCGGGCCGATCGCGGCGCGGACGAACTTGACCCGCGCGACGAGCAGGCCGAGCGGGGTGCCGATGGCCAGGGCCAGCAGGAAGCCGAGCAGACCGCGGGAGACCGAGGTCCAGACGACGTCGATCAGCGTGCCCTTCAGCCACATGTCGGCCAGGCTGTTCCACACCGCGGACAGCGCGGGCAGCTTGGTCTCGTCGGTGACCTTCGCCGAGACCAGGACCTGCCAGACCACCAGCACCAGGCCGACGGCCAGGAGCGGGGGCAGGACCTTCTTGGTGAGGACCTCGCGCACCGGGGTGCGGTGGGTCTGGACGGCGTCGAGGGCGTCGAGGCCGGCCTCCAGGCCGGCCAGGTCGTCGCCCTTCGCCGCCTTGGGGGTGGTGTCAGTGCTGGCCATGGCGGCGGATCTCCCCACGCAGGTGTTCAGTGATCTCAAGCGACAGCTCCGCGACGTCCGCGTCCTCGATGCGGCGCGGCTGCGGGATGCCGACGGTCCATTCCTTGGCGACCCGGCCGGGGCGGGAGGAGAGGAGGACGACGCGCTGGGCGAGGCGGACGGCCTCGCGGACGTTGTGGGTGACGAAGAGCACGGAGAGGCCCGTCTCTGTCCAGATGCGGGTGAGTTCGCCGTGCAGGACGTCGCGGGTGATGGCGTCGAGGGCCGCGAAGGGCTCGTCCATCAGCAGCAGGCGGCTGTCCTGGGCGAGGGCCCGGGCGAGGGCGACGCGCTGGCGCATGCCGCCGGAGAGTTCGTGGACGCGCTTGCCGTGGGCGCCGCCCAGGCGGACCAGCTCCAGCAGGCGTTCGGCCTCCTGCTTGCGGTCGGCCTTGGCGACCCCGCGCAGCCGCAGGGCGAGCTCGATGTTCTTGCCGGCCGTCAGCCAGGGGAACAGGGCGTGCTCCTGGAACATCAGCGCCGGACGGCCGCCGGGGGTCTCGATCGACCCCGCGGACGGCTTGTCCAGACCCGCGACCAGGTTCAGCAGGGTGGACTTGCCACACCCCGACGCCCCCAGGAGGGTGACGAACTCGCCGGGAGCGACATCGAGGCTGATGTCGTCCAGGACGAGCTGCGATCCGGCCGGGCCGGAGAAGGACTTCGAGACGTGCTCGATGCGGGCGGCGTGCGTCTGCTCCGCAATCGAGCCCTCGGCAGCCTTGGCGAGAGTGGTGGCCATGGTCGTCACCTCCTGGGATGCGCGGGATTACGGATTACTTGGCGCCGAGGCCGGCGTCGGAGAGCTCGGGCTTGCCGGCGGCCTTGAGGACCTTGTTGAGCAGGGTGAGGTCGTAGATGCCGGCGAGGTCGGGCTTGTCGAGGAGCTTGGCCTTGACGGCCCAGTCGGACTCGGTCTTGAGGGTGGAGGCGAGGGGGTCGTCGGTGACGAGGATGGACT